>JBEBWH010000121.1:0-8807 GCA_040392305.1 Bradyrhizobium sp.
GGTCGCCGCCGTGTTCGCCATCATGACCAAGGTCGGCGTCTACGTCGTTCTGCGGCTGTCGCTGCTGCTGTTCGGCGACGACGCCGGCTCCTCGGCTCATTTCGGCGACACCTGGCTGTTGTTCGGCGGCATGATGACGATGATCTTCGGCCTGATCGGCATCCTCGCCGCGCAGGATACGGCGCGGATGACCGGCTATGCCGTGATCGTCTCCTCCGGCACGCTGCTGTCGGTGATCGGCCTCGGCCAAACGGCGGTGATCGGCGGCGCGCTGTTCTATCTCGTCAGCTCGACATTGGCGCTGTCGGCGCTGTTCCTGCTGATCGAGCTGGTCGAACGCGGCCGCGCCGCCGGCGCCGACATGCTCGCGGTGACGATGGAGGCCTTCGGCGAAGGCGGCGAAGACGAGCCCGACCACGAGGAAGAGGTCGGCGTCGCCACGCCCGCCACCATGGCCGTGCTCGGCCTCAGCTTCTTCGCCTGCGCGCTGCTGATCGCCAGCATGCCGCCGCTGTCGAGCTTCATCGGCAAGTTCGTGCTGCTTTCGGCGATGCTCAATCCCGGCGGGCTCGACGGGTCGAACCTGCAGGCCGCCAGCTCCCAGCCGATACCGATGACGATCTGGATGCTGCTCGCGGCAATCATTCTGTCGGGGCTGGCGACGATCATCGGCATGACGCGCGCGGGCATCCGCACCTTCTGGGCGCCGATCGAGCGCACCGTGCCGCGCGTGCTCGCGGTCGAGCTCGCGCCGATCGCGGTGCTGCTGCTGCTATGCATTATCATGACGGTGCAGGCCGGTCCGGTCATGCGCTACATGCAGGACACCGCGCAATCGCTGAGCACATCGCAGAAAGGCACCCGCGGCATCCTGCCTCCGATCGACACGACACTGCGGCCGGCCGACGAGGCGCGGCCATGAGGCGGATCTTCCCATATCCTCTCCTGGCGGTCGCCCTGTTCGGGATGTGGCTTTTGATCAATCAATCGCTGTCGCCCGGCCATCTCGTGCTCGGAGCCGTGATCGGACTGACGTTGCCCTGGGCGCTGACCCTGCTGGAGCCGCCGCGCGTTCGCGTCCGGCGGCCGACCGTCATGGTCCGGCTCGCGCTGCGCGTGTTCGTCGATATCGTCCGCTCCAACATCATCGTCGCCGGCATCATTCTCGGCCTGCGGCGGCGCATCCGTACCTCCGGCTTCGTCGAAATCCCGCTGGCGCTGCGCGACACCTATGGGCTCGCCGTCCTCGCCTGCATCATCACCTCGACGCCCGGAACGGTCTGGGTCAACTTCAATGCGCCAAGCGGCGTGCTGACGATCCACGTGCTCGACCTCGTCGAAGAGCAGGAGTGGATCGACACCATCCAGCAGCGCTACGAAGCGCTGCTTCTGGAGATCTTCACATGAGCATGCTGATCCTGTCGCTGTCGGTTCTGCTCGCCCAGCTCTGTCTCGCGCTGGCGATGGTCTGCGCCATGCTGCGCCTGCTGCGCGGTCCCCGCGCGCAGGATCGCGTGGTCGCCTTCGACTCGCTCTACATCAATGCGATGCTGCTGCTGCTCACATTCGGAATCCGCTCCGGCACCACGCTGTATTTCGAGGCGGCGCTGATCATCGGCGTGCTCGGCTTCGTCTCGACCGCCGCGCTCGCCAAATTCCTCATGCGGGGCGAGGTGATCGAATGATGCTCGCCATTCAACTGCCGCCATGGGCCGCGCTTGTGACGGCCGCCCTCGTGCTGCTCGGCGCGGTGCTGACCCTGATCGGCGCGGCCGGGCTGCTGAAGCTCGACACCCTCTATGAGCGCGTTCATGCGCCGACGCTCGGCACCACGCTCGGAACCGGGTTCATCCTGCTCGGCTCGATGCTGTATTTCTCGGTGGCCGGCGACCGCTTCGTGCTCCACGAAATCCTGATCGCGATCTTCGTGACGGTGACGACACCGGTGTCGCTGATGCTGCTGGTGCGCGCCGCCGATTTCCGCGACCGCCTCGAAGGCCGCGACCCGCGCGCCGAGGCCGAACCGGCCGAAGAGAACTCGTAAAGCCCGGAGCCGCCTCAGCCCACCGTCACGGCCGCGCCGGGCAGCACCTCGATGCCGCCGAAGGCGACCATGCGCCCTGCCTTCATCAGCGCGACATCGGTCGCGAGCCGGCGCATCTCGTCGGCGTCGTGCGAGACATAGACCATCGGAATGCCGGCCTCGTCGCGCAGCCTGACGAGATAAGGCAGGATTTCGGCCTTGCGCGCCTCGTCGAGCGCGCCCAGCGGCTCGTCGAGCAGCAGCAGGCGCGGCCGCGCCAGCAGCGCGCGCCCCAATGCGACGCGCTGCCGCTCGCCGCCCGACAGCTTGCCGGTGCGGCGCGCCAAGAGATGGCCGATATCGAGCAGATCGACGATGCGCGCCTCCTCCGCGGCATCACGCGCGAGGCCGTTCATCCGCCGGCCGTAATCGAGATTCTGCATGACGTTGAGATGCGGGAACAGCCGCGCATCCTGGAACACGTAGCCGACACGGCGCAGATGCGTCGGCACGCAGATGCCCGCGGCCGTATCGTCGAGGCGGACATCGCCGACGACGATGACGCCGCGGTCGGGATGCTCAAGCCCGGCGATCATGTTGATGACCGAGGTCTTGCCCGCGCCGGAAGCGCCGAACAGGCCGATCACCCGGCCATCGCTCGCGAACGCCGCCGCAAGCGAAAAATCACCGAGCTTCTTTTCGACATCGACGCGCAGCATGGCTCAGCCCCCGTGCAGCCGGCGGCTGGCGCGCCGCGCCAGGATTTCCGAGGCCACTAGCGCCAGCGCCGAGATCACGACGGATACGATCACGAGCCGCAGCGCGCCGGCATCGCCGTCGGGCGTCTGCGTCAGCGTGTAGATCGCCGCCGAGATCGTCTGCGTCTCGCCGGGAATGTTGGAGACGAAAGTGATGGTCGCGCCGAACTCGCCGATCGCCTTGGCGAAGCCCAACATCATGCCGGCGACGACGCCGGGCAAGGCCAGCGGCAGCGTGACCGAAAAGAACACCCGCCACGGCGCCGCGCCGAGCGTCGAGGCGGCCTGTTCGAGCCGGCGGTCGACCGCCTCGATCGAGAGCCGGATCGGCCGCACCAGCAGGGGAAACGCCATGACGCCGCAGGCCAGCGCCGCGCCGGTCCAGCGGAAGGCGAACACGATGCCGATGTCCGCGAGCCACGCGCCGAGCGCGCCGCGACGCCCGAATGTCAGCAGCAGCAGATAGCCGGTGACGACGGGCGGCAGCACCAGCGGCAGATGCACCACCGCGTCCAGCATCGCCTTGCCCCAGAAGTTGCGGCGCGCCAGAACCCAGGCGATGAGCACCGCAAGCGGCGTCGCCACCAGCGTCGCCACCAGCGAAACGCGAATGGACAGCGCGACCGCTGTCCATTCCTCTGCCGAGAGTTCAAACACGCCGCATTCGCCGGTCGGTCAGGACACCGGCTTGTTCAGGAAGGCGAAGCCGAACTTCTCGAAGATGGCGCGCGCCTCGGACGACCGCAGAAAGGCGAGATATCCTTCGACGGCCGCGTTCTTGCTGGTGGTCGCCGCCACCGGATAGACGATCGGCGGATGCGAATCGTCGGGGAAGGTGCCGATGATCTTGACGCCCGGATCGACCTTGGCGTCGGTCGAATAGACGATGCCGAGCACCGCCTCGCCGCGCGACACCAGCGCCAGCGCGGCGCGCACGTTCTCGGCCATGGCGAATTTCGGCTCCGCCTTTTCCCAGGCGCCGAGTTTCTCCAGCGCCGCCTTGGCGTATTTGCCGACCGGCACCGCCTTGACGTCGCCGGTGGTGATGCGGCCGTCGCCCGCGAGCTTAGCGAGATCGAAGCCCTGACCGACGGTCACGTCGCCCTGCTTGGAATCCTTCGGCGCGATCAGCACGATGCGGTTGCCGAGCAGGTTCACCTGGGTCTTGGTGGCGATCAGGTCTTTCTTGACCAGATAATCCATCCAGGCGAGGTCCGCCGACAGAAAGACGTCCGCGGGCGCGCCGTTCTCGATCTGCTTGGCGAGCGCCGAGCTTGCGGCATAGCTCGCGGTGATCTTGACGCCGGCCTTGGCCTCGTAGGCCGCATTGACCGCATCAAGCGCGTTCTTCATTGACGCCGCCGCGAATACGGTCAGCGTTTTCGCCTCGGTCGCGGCGGCGGCTTTCGGCGCGGCGTCCTTGGCGAAGGCCGGCGCGATGGCGAAGCCAAGCACGAGCGGCAGAGCAAGCAGGGATTGGAAAAGACGCATGGCGGCGCTCCGGAAATCGGGCGGCGACGAACGGCGCACGCCAATGCGCGCGCGACATCGCTCGCGAAATGAAAGGTAATGGATGACGATCCACGGAAGCGCCGTTCCGTTGTCCCGGCGGGCTTACGGCCGGCCGGAAACGTCAATCGAAGCAATCTAGCAGGCCCCGCGCAGCCGTCAAACGGTTACGGCGAGAGCACGACCTGCCGGCAGGCCTGCGGCAGATCGGCGAGCGTCAGCGGCGGACGCGGCTTCGGCGGCGTCGGAGGCGGCTTGGGATGCAGCACGGCATCGCTGAACCAATAGGCGAGATCCTCGGCGCGGCAGCCTTCGGCGCCGTCCGGCGGCTCCTGCGGCGTGCAGTCGCCCATGCCCGCCGGACATTTCATCCGGACATGGAAGTGATAGTTGTGGCCATACATCGGCCGCACCTTGCCGAGCCAGTCGCGGTCGCCGCGCGCCTCGCGGCACAGCGCCTTCTTGATCGCGGCGTTGACGAAGATGCGCTCCACCTGCGGCTCGCGCGCCGCCGCCCGGATCACCGCGAGGTGCGTTGGCGTCCAGGCTTTCGGATCGATATCGAGCCGGTCGCGCCGCACCATGTCGGTCGCCATCATCTCCTCGCGCTCGGTGCGCGACAGCACGCGGTTCGGCATCGGCGTCAGCCAGATGTCGGCGTCGAGCCCGATCTGGTGGCTGGCATGGCCGGTCAGCATCGGGCCGCCGCGCGCCTGCGAAATATCGCCGACCAGAAGCCCGTTCCAGCCGGCCTCTTTCCTGACGCGTGACGACAGCCGCTCCAAAAGCGCGATGAGATCGGGATGACCCCAGTTGCGATTGCGCGACAGGCGCATCACCTGCCAGGTCTCGCCGTTGATCGGCAGCGCCCGCGCGCCGGCAAGGCAGCCCTTCGCATAGAAGCCGATCGCGCGCGCGGCCAGCGGCGCCGGCGTGGTCTTGCGGCCGAACAGTTCCTTCGCGGCAAGATGCGGATCGGCCGGATTGGCCAAGGGCGGCAGCGGCCGCGGCTCCAGGCTGCCGACCTTCTGCGCGCGCGCAGGGCCGGCGAGCGCTGCTCCGATGCAGATCGCGAGCCCCGCGAGTGTCGCCACCAAGACCGACCGACGAACCACCATCGAAAAAGTATAGCGGATTCGGCGGCGAGCCGCGAGGCGCGCCGGCCGCCCGCGCAATGCGGGAACCGCGCCGATTTCCGTGCGCGCGGCAGAACCGGCCGCTAACTCGCCTTCGACCGCTTGGCTGCATTGCGCTTGCGCGTCGCCGCCGCCTTCTTGGCCGAGGCCGAACGGGCCGCCGCGGACCGGCTCGCCGAAGCGCTGCCGCCGATGCGGCCGCCGCGTTTCGACGCGGCCTTGGTGTCCTTGACGCCGCGCCCCGAGCCGCTCTTGTTGCCGCCGCCGCTGTCCTTGTTCACCGTCGCCCAGGCGCGGCGCTCGGCTTCCTTCTTGCCGACGCCGCGGCGTTCGTAACCCGTCTCGATGTGTTCGGCCTTGCGTTTCTGCTTGTCGGTATAGCTCGACTTGTCGCCACGCGGCATGATCGATCTCCCTGTTGCAACGAATGCCTGACCGGCAACGTCGCCGCAAAAGCAAATGTTCCGGTGCGACAGCGAAAAGCCCCGACACGGAACGCATCGGGGCTCGACAGCGGATGAAAATACGAACGGACGAACGCCGACTTGGCAGTTACTTGGCGGTCTGGTCGTCAATCGTCGCGCCGGGCGCGTTCTTCTGGATCGAGGCGACGGCATCCTGCGCCGACTTCTTCTGCTTGTAGCCCTCGGAGGAAAACATGATCTCTCCGTTCGACGCCTTGAAACGGAAACGGGTTTCGCCCGCCTTGTCGGTAAAGAGTTCAAACTTGTAAGCCATCGTCTCTCCCCAAAAGTTGAATCGCGACGCCGCAGCGTTGGCGATGGCGGAACCCGTGTCAAGGCGAAGCCTGCCGTCTATCCACGCCTGTCGATCCCGGTGATGCACACCGCACGCGACGGCAAAGCGGTCGTCGCAGTCGTGCGGCCGAGGCCAAGCGAAAGCCTCCGCTTCATCGCAGGCGCGGATCGCCTTTGCCCTGTTGTCCATCCGCCGAATGGAGCGCCGGGAGGCGCCAGGGGTGTGCGAAGCCCCTTCGGGCGGCCGTTGCGACAAGCCGCCCACGCACTGCCTGAGCGGGATTGCGAGCCCCGCTCCGGAAGCGCGCGCGTCGCCATCGATGGGGGTGCGAAGCCCATCGCGCCGACGCTGCGCCTCCCGGCGCTCCACCGGGGCATGCGCGACATCCGCATCACGAACCGCGCGCCAGCCGGGTTTGCCGCGCCGCATGACCTCATGAGCGCCACGCGGAGCGAAACCGAAATAGGTATATAATCCTAATATCGAACTTTGTCTACCCTGAGAATTGGATGCTACCATGAGTAGTGCTGGAAACAGCCTCGCGATGCTAAGGGCCCTCGTCCGATGATTCGTATTTCGTTGCCATATGTCATTTCGATTTCAGAACACTTGGAACCGCTTGCCGCTCTCAAGCCGAAAGACGTCGTAGACGATATCGTTGTTCCTTTATTTAGCGCTAAGTCGACCTTAGATGGGCTGCTAAACGGAAGCGTATTTTCAACAAATCTCAGAAGCTCCCGCCAACTAGCGACCGACCTCAGTAAGTTCCTTGAAGCGGAAATTGACGGAAGCAAAGATTGGAATAGAGAGCTTGGCTATGTCGCCATATCTCTGGCACAAACTTATGCGCAGTTTAAAATTGCCTTTATCGCCGAGATCGGCACTTTCCCATCGTACTTCGTCAATCAAAAGGGGAGCTTCGATACGCTAACCCTTCTCGACGAACCTTGGCGCATGTATCCGGTTGACCTATGGCACAAGCTTCCGGAAGTTAGATTCGACATGATCGAAGCCGGCAAAGCTCTTTGCTACGAACTTCCAACTTCGTGCGGGATGCACACCTTCAGACTCGTTGAAAGTGTCTTACGGCGTTACTACACTGAGGTAACGGGCGGGAAAGCTCAACCGAAGGTTAGGAACATAGCGGTATATATAAATGCTATGCGCCAATCAAAATGTGGCGATGAGAAGATACTGAGTGTTCTGGATCATCTAAACAAGTTGCACCGCAATCCGCTGATGCATCCGGATGACGCTCTAACGTTAGACGAAGCAATATCCATCATAGGGATTGCGCACAGCGCCATTACAGCGATGCTGCAAAAGATTCCAGCACCTCCACAAACAACCACTACCGCCGTTTCGGCTTCGTAGTTTTTCGAATGGCCATCTCGAACTCTTTGCTGCTTCCAGCCATACCAAGCTTCTGAGCGGACTGGAAACGCCTGAGCGCTACCCGTCCACCTTCAGCGCGGCGATGAAGGCCTCCTGCGGAATTTCGACCTTGCCGAACTGCCGCATCTTCTTCTTGCCTTCCTTCTGCTTCTCCAGAAGCTTGCGCTTGCGGCTGATGTCGCCGCCATAGCATTTGGCGGTGACGTCCTTGCGCAGCGCCCGCACCGTCTCGCGCGCGATCACCTTGCCGCCGATCGCCGCCTGGATCGGAATCTGGAACATGTGCGGCGGGATCAGCTCCTTCATCTTCTCGACCATGGCGCGGCCACGTCCCTCGGCGCGGGTACGATGCACCAGCATCGAGAGCGCATCGACCGGCTCGGCGTTGACGAGGATCTGCATCTTGACGAGATCGGCCGTGCGATAGTCGGCGAGGTTGTAGTCGAACGAGGCGTAGCCCTTCGACACCGACTTCAGGCGATCGTAGAAATCGAACACCACTTCGTTGAGCGGCAGTTCGTATTTGACCATGGCGCGGGCGCCGACATAGGTCAGCTCCTTCTGGATGCCGCGCCGGTCCTGACACAGCTTCAGCACGCTGCCGAGATATTCGTCGGGCGTGAGGATCGTCGCCTCGATCCACGGCTCGTCGATCTCGTCGATCTTGACCACGTCGGGCATGTCCACCGGATTGTGGATCTCGATCTCCTGCCCGTCGGTAAGGCGCATCCTGTAGATGACCGACGGCGCGGTCGCGATCAGGTCGAGGTCGAACTCGCGCGACAGCCGCTCCTGAATGATTTCGAGATGCAGCAGGCCGAGGAAGCCGCAGCGGAAGCCGAAGCCGAGCGCGGCCGAGGTCTCCATCTCGAAGGTGAAGCTCGCGTCGTTGAGCCGCAGTTTGCCCATCGCCGCGCGCAGCGTCTCGAAGTCGGCGGCATCGACCGGGAACAGGCCGCAGAACACCACCGGGATCGCCGGGCGGAAGCCGGGCAACGGTTCGGTGACGGGCTTTCTGTCGTCGGTGATGGTGTCGCCGACGCGGGTGTCGGCCACTTCCTTGATCGCGGCGGTGATGAAGCCGATCTCGCCCGGACCGAGCTGATCGACATTGACCATCTTCGGGGTCATGTAGCCGATGCGCTCGACCTCGTAGGAAGCGTTGGTGCCGAGCATGCGGATGGTCTGGCCCTTGCGCATCACGCCATCGACGACGCGCACCAGCAC
>JBEBWH010000122.1:0-8785 GCA_040392305.1 Bradyrhizobium sp.
GTGCCGCGCTCGTCGGCATGGCCTTCGATGGTGAAGGCGTAGTTGGGATAGGTCTGCAGCCACTGCGCCTGCTTGTCGAGCGTCGCGGTCGCCTGCGGCGTCAGGCTGGTCTGGTCGCTTTCGAAGAACACGCGGTCGCCGACATTGACCACGAAGTCCTGCTGGCTGCCGGGCGTCGCGGCGCCGGCCAGGCCGCCATCGGCGCCCACATTGCTCTTGTTGGCGCAAGCGCCCACCGTCAGCGCCACAGCAAGAACTGCCGCCAGCTTCATTCCATGCAGCATACGCATCTGAATACCCATTCCGGAGCCTCCGCGCTCACGTTCGTCTTCGTCGGCCCGGTCTATCGCGCCTTGGTTAAACGAACGTTCCGTCAACCTTGATGAGAGGTTGCCAACCCCCGTCAAATGCAAACGATCGGAGGAAATCAGGCGGGATAGTTAATGGTCGGCAAATGTGGCGCGATGGTGAGACGATAACGCTTGGTTCGCGACCGTGACCTTTTTGCCACCCACGCCGATGCGGCGGCAACCCGCACGCATATGCCGACGGCTCGCTAGGTCGCGCGGAACTCACATCCATGCAATCGGACAGGAATGCAACGGCCGCCCCGTCAGGGACAGGGCACGATCGTGGCGCGGCGGTAGGGACGCTCGACGAACCCGCCGCGCGCGGCGGCGGCCTCGGCGCGGCGCTCGAACAGCATGCGGCGCTCGAAATAGCTCGAGCGGAAGAACGGGTAACGCTCGAACACGCGCTGGCGCGTGGCGTGATAGTCGGCGGCCATCAGGCAGACCGGCTTCACCAGGCTCGGAAACACGCGCGGCGGCGACAGCGAGGTCTGCAGGAACATGCGGCGGTAGAACGCCTGATGCTCGGCGCGCACCGTCGCCAGTCCGATATCGGCGTCGAAATAGCTGCAGGCGACGTAACCGAGGCGCACCGTCACGTAAGGAAGTTCGGGATGACGGCGGGCGAGATCGGGATCGGCGACGAAGCGCGTCGGATCGACGATGACCTTGCCGCGCTTCAGTTCGGGCATCAGCAGATCGGGAAACACATCGACCGATGGCGACGAGGGATGATCGGGCGTCGCCACGCTGATGCGGATCGAGCCGGCGAGCTGGCCGTGAAGATAGACCGCGAAGATCCACGTGTACGGATCGTCGTCGTAGCGGTCGTAGACCTTGCCTTCGCTGTTGGGATCGATCGCGCCTTCCTGCAGGTAGGCCCGATAACGCAACCGGTAAATGACATCCCGGTCCGCCTCAGTCTCGATCAGACGATAATCGACATGATCGAGAAGCTCCGCACTGGCCAGGGAGAAAGGGCGTTTGACACTCGTCACCTGAGCCGAACTCATGCCCCCTCCCACGCAACTACGCTACGCAACACTGTGGAACCCACCTAGGTAAAACGTTACTCAATTGTTAACGCGCCTGCAAAGACCGCACGGTATTAACGTTAACGGGTTGCAGGCAGATGACGATTTGCAGTCGGTCCGTCTCATTCCGTGACAATTCAGGCCATCGAGCGCGACGGCTGCGAACCGGCGCCGATCCCTTTTGCGAGATCGTGACGGCCATGCGAGGCGCTGAGCAGCTTGCGCAGTTGCAGCGCCGGAACCGGCGGACTGAACAGGAAGCCCTGCGCTTCCGTCACCGTGCCGTCGGCCGCGACGAGTTCGAGCTGTTTGCTGGTCTCGATGCCTTCCACCACCACCGACATGCCAAGCTCCGCGCTGAGCCGCGCCACGCCGCGCAACAGCGTCAGCGGCCGGTCGCTGTGAAGGTCCTCCAGGAAGGAGCGGTCGATCTTGACCTTGTGCAGCGGGAAATTGTGCAGATAGCTCAAGCTCGAATAGCCGGTGCCGAAGTCGTCGAGCGAAATCCGCACGCCGGCGTTGGCGAGCTTGACCAGCACGTCGTGCACCCACTCGGTGTTGCGCAGCAGCGCGGACTCGGTGATCTCGATTTCGAGCCGGTTGGCGGGCAGCCCCGACACTTCGAGCGCGTAGCGCACCTCGGTCAGGACATCGCGCTGGTGAAACTGATGCGGCGAGAAATTGACCGCGACGCGAACATTGTCCGGCCAGTTCATGCATTCCATGCACGCCTTGCGCAGGATCCAGCGGCCCAGATCGGCGATCAGCCCCATCTCCTCGGCGACCGGGATGATGTCCGCCGGCGACACCGCGCCGCGCTCGGGATGATTCCAGCGCAGCAGCGTTTCGCAGGTCGAGATCTTGCCCGACTTGAGATTGACGAGCGGCTGGAAATACAGCTCGAACTCCTCATGCGCCAGCGCGTGGCGCAGGTCGAGCTCCAGCATGCGGCGCGCTTCCACCGTCTCCGCCATCTCCTCGCGGAAGAAGCAGAAAGTGCCGCGGCCATCGGCCTTGGCGCGATAGAGCGCCATGTCGGCGTTCTTGAGCAGCGTGTCGGCGCTGCGATCGGTCGGCGACGTCATCACGATGCCGATGCTGGCGCCGATCTCGACCAGGTGATGGTCGATCTGATAGCGCTCGCTCAGGCGATCGACGATGCGGCGGGCCAGATCGGCGGCATTTTCCTTCGAGGTGATGTCGCGCTGGAACACGACGAACTCGTCGCCGCCGAAGCGCGCGACGAAATCGTCGCGGCGCAGAATTTCGCGCAGGCGATCCGCCACCATGCACAGCAGCCGGTCGCCGGTCGGATGGCCGAGCGTGTCGTTGACCTGCTTGAACTGGTCGAGGTCGATGAACAATAGCGCGCCGGTCGCCCGCTGACCGTCGTCGTCCGACAGCAGCCGCTCGATCTCGTCGCGGAAGCTGACGCGGTTGGGCAGCCCCGTCAGTTCGTCGAAGCGCGCCATATGGTTGATCCGCGCCGCCGCGTTGCGTCGGTCGGTGATGTCCTCGAGCAGCACCACGGTGCCGCCGCCCGGCATCGGCTGGAACGTCCACGACAGCGCGCGCTCTTGGCCTCCCCCCGAGGGCTGCAAGGTGATGATTTCGGTCTTGCGCGACTGCTCGATGCCGGCCACCAGCGCCAGCGCATCGGTCGGCGGAATCGATCCGGTCGCCACGCTCGCGGAAATCACGTCGCTGGCCAGCGTGCTGCTGGCGACGAGATCGGGGCTGAGCCGCATCATCTCGCTGAAGCGGTTGTTCATCACCAGCAGGTGCCGGTCGGCGTCGAACATGCACAGGCCGTGCGGCATGTTGTTCAGCGCGGTGTCGAAGCGGTTGGCCAGCGCCGCCTCGCGCTCGCTCGCCAGCAGCGCCGTGACGAACATCCGCTGCAACCGCTCGGCGATGAATTTGAGGCCATAGAAGAAGACGCCGTTCAGAATGGCGATCGAGATGTAATAAGGGTCGCCGTGCAGCGCCAGCGCCACCGACATCGGCCCGCAGGCCAGCAGGATCTGCAGATGGAAGATCCACGGGCGGCCGTAGGCGCGGCCCGATCCGGCGGCGATATGGCCGATCGTCACCGTCGTGCAGAGAAGATGGGCGACCGGATCGTCGCTGCCGAGCAGCGTGACCGCACACCAGACGCCCTGCGCGGCCGCATAAAGCACCGCCCCGATCTGATAGCGCACCTCCCAGTAGGTCGCCTCCGACGGCTTGAGCCGCACCTTGCGCCGCAGGTAAAAATGCATGTCGAGCGAGCGCGCCGCGCCGATCAGGATGATCGCTCCCGCGCATGGCCAGAGCAGCACGTTGCCGGTTTTGTACGCGGTCAGGATCGCCGCCACCGTCGTGCAGATCGCACCCGCCAGCATCGGCACCGGATTGGTGAACAGCGAATCCACCAGCGCAGCATAGATGCTGGGCGAGATGTCCTTCGCGTTCTGTGCCCGTTTCGAGGCTACCAACTGCATAAAGGGGAGTTTTCCAGTGTCAGAGCCAATGCCGTTTCATGATGCATAACGTTCTCGGGTGAAGTCTTTCTGAGCGAATATCGTTAGCAAGACGTTGGCAAATCCGCCGGAATTGCAGAATTTTCGTTAACGCCCCCCCTGCCCCGAAGCGGTCTGCGAAGCCCGGCCAGGACATTCCGGCCGAATTCGCAGCGCTGTCCGCGCCCATCCACAAAAGCGCCCGATTTATTAACCCGGCCCGGTAAATAATTCGCCGCGACAAGTCCGGGAAATAATTGGGTGGTAAGACCGATGATGGGATCAGGTTTGATTGGTGCGCTCCGGGGACGGCTGGGACTGCGCGTCGGAGTGCGGGGCAGCCTTTTCATCGCCTTCGCGGTCATCGCGGGCATGGCGATCGTCATCAGCGCGGGCGCGAGCCTGCTGCTCGGCCAACTCGAACGGATGACCACGGATCTGAGCGCGCGCGACATTCCGCGGCTCGCTTCCAGCCTGCAGCTTCAGACCCACAGCGCCGCGCTCGCCACCGAGGCGCCGACGCTGCTGGCCGCGGACACCACCGCGCGGCTCGCCGAACGCCGCGACGCCGTCCGCAGGACGCAGACCCGCATCGCCGCCAAGCTCGGCGAACTCATCGAGCTGGGGGCCGATCAGGATCTGGTGAGGTCGCTGACCGACACCGTCAAGCGAACCGATGAAATGATCGGCAAGCTCGACGAGGCGGCGCAGGCGCAGATCGCCGCCACCGCGGCGCGCATGAAGTCGCAGGAGCAGCTGCAAAATGCGCATGCGGACCTGATCACCACCGCGACGCCGCTGCTCAAGATGGCGCAGACCCAGGTCAAGGCCGCGCTGACGTCCGGCCGCCCCGCCTCCGAAACAGCCTTGCAGGACATGCTGCTGGTCGAAAGCCTGACCGAGACGGTCGCCGCCGCGAACCTGTTCACCGCCGAACTGCTGGCGGCCGCGGCAGCGCCCGACATGGAGCGTGTCAATGCCCTGAGAATCCGCGCCAACCAGACGCTCGCGCCGTTGCAGAGCAGCGCCGAAGTGCTCGGTCGGGTGCTTAACGGCAGCGGCGTACCGGAAGCCGCCGACCGGCTCGCCGCCTTCATCAATCCGAAGGACGGCCTGATCGAGACGCGCCGCAAGGAACTGGATTCCGCCGATCTCGGCCAGCTCATGCTCGACGCCGCGCGCAATCTCAATGTCGGTCTCAGCACCACCGTCAGCCAGCTCGTCGACAACGTCAAGGTCGAGACCGACGCCGCGAGCGCCCGCGCCCGGCAGAAGGTCGCCACCGCGACGATCGTGATGCTGGCGCTCGGCGCCCTCACCCTGGTCGGCTCGGTGCTGTTCGTCTGGCTCTATGTCGGCCGCAACATCCTGCGCCGCATCGGCATGCTGCAGGATGCGATGAAGCGGCTGTCCGACGGCGACCTCGACGCCGTCATCGATCGCGGCCGCCAGCACGACGAGATCGCGGCGATGGCCGGATCGCTCGACGTGTTCCGCGACAGCATGATCCGCGCCCGCGCGCTCGACGCCGAGCAGGATCGCGACCGCGCCGCCAAGGTGGAGCGCACCTCGCGCATCGAAGGCCGCATCCAGGAGTTCGAGGAGACCGTCCATGTCGCGCTCGAAGGCCTGCTCGCGTCGGCCAATGCGATGCAGCAGACCGCCCAGGACATGACCGAAACCGCGCAGCGCTCCAGCGCGCTTGCGGGCACCGTCGCCGCAGCCGCCGAGCAGACCTCGGTCAATGTGCAGACGGTGTCGGCCGGCACCGAGGAGCTGTCCTCCTCGATCGCCGAGATCAGCCGGCAGGTCACGAATTCGGCCGAGATCGCCAACCGCGCGGTGGCGGAGGCGACCGAAACCGACGCCACCATGCAGGGCCTCGCCGCGAGCGCGAGCCGCATCAGCGTGGTGGTCGATCTGATCCAGAACATCGCCTCGCAGACCAACCTGCTGGCGCTCAACGCCACCATCGAGGCGGCGCGCGCCGGCGAGGCGGGACGCGGCTTCGCGGTGGTCGCCTCGGAGGTCAAGACGCTCGCCAGCCAGACCGCGCGGGCGACCGACGACATCCGCTCGCAGATCGCCGAAATGCAGGCCGCCACCGGCACCGCGGTCGGCGCAATCCGCAATGTCAGCGCCACCATCGCGACGATCAACGAGGTCGCCACCACGATCGCCGCGGCGGTGGAGGAACAGGGCGTGGCGACGCGCGAGATCGCCCGCAACATCATGCATGCGGCGGGCGGCACCAGCGAGGTGTCGAGCAACATCGTCGGCGTCAGCCAGTCCTCGCAGCACGCGGGCACCGCGGCCGGCGCTGTCCTCAGCGCATCCGATGCGCTGCGCCGCGAAGCCGAGACGTTGCGTCAGGAGGTCGACACGTTCCTCGCGGGCATCCGCGCGGCGTAACGCTCGCCCGCGCCGCCATCGACAGACAAAGGCCCGCCGCCGGCGGGGCTTTTTTCATGGGCGATATCCGTATCGGTCCCGCGCCCACGGGCGATTGCGGCCGATGCGGGGCGCCGCTGCGCCCGCCCCATCGAAAACTCTATTGAACGACGGACGCAAATTCGCGCATAGCACCCGCATCATTGATCGCCGGAGAGAAACAGATGAGCGCAACCACCCCATCCGAACGCGCGGCCGACGCCGTGCAGACCGCGCCGCGCCATGACTGGACGCGGCAGGAGGCGGATGCGCTTTACGCGCTGCCCTTCGCCGACCTGGTGTTCCAGGCCCAGAGCGTGCATCGGGGGAACTTCGATCCCAACCGCGTCGAGACGGCGAGCCTGCTCAGCATCAAGACCGGCGGCTGCCCGGAAGACTGCGGCTACTGTTCGCAGAGCGCGCATTATGACACCGGCGTCAAGGCGACGCGGCTGATGGAACTCGACGAGGTGGTGGAAACCGCGCGGCGCGCCCGCGACGCCGGCGCCGAGCGCTTCTGCATGGCGGCGGCATGGCGCAGCCCGAAGGAGCGCGACGTGCAGCGCGTCTGCGACATGGTCAGCGCGGTGAAAAGCCTCGGCATGGAAACCTGCGCGACGCTTGGCATGCTGACGCCCGAGCAGGCGGCGCGGCTGCGCGAGGCCGGGCTCGACTTCTACAATCATAATGTCGATACCTCGCCGGAATTCTACGGCCGCATCATCACCACCCGCACCTTGCAGGACCGCATCGACACGCTGGCGCATGCGCGCGAGGCCGGCATGAAGGTCTGCTGCGGCGGCATCATCGGCATGGGCGAACAGGTCGAGGACCGGCTCGGCATGCTGGTGCTGCTCGCCAATCTGCCGGCGCATCCGGAAAGCGTGCCGATCAACCTGTGGAACGAAGTGAAGGGCGTGCCGGTGAACGGCAACGCCGAGCGGCCCGATCCGATCGCGCTGGTGCGCATGATCGCGGTGGCGCGCATCATGATGCCGAAAAGCGTGGTGCGGCTGTCCGCCGGGCGGCAATATATGACCGACGAATTGCAGGCGCTGTGCTTCCTTGCTGGAGCGAGTTCCATTTTCATCGGCGACGTGCTGCTGACGACGAAGAATCCGCAGCGCGACCGCGACACCGATCTGCTCTCCCGGCTCGGCGTCTCCTCGGGCCTCGCCACGGCAACGGCCAAAACCGAAACCGCCGCCGCGGACGCCGATCCCGCCTCCGCCGCCTGCCGCCGGAGCGCCTGACGGCTCCGTCCGCTGTGCGGAACCGCCATGCGGCCGGCGCGGGGGCGATCCCCCTTGCGCCGCGCCGGAATTTGCTGGCATGGCACGCGCGCTCCGGCTAAGCCATCGCCATGCATACGAAATCGGAGGCGGGCCTGATCCCGCCGCAGGCTCTGCGCTACCCGTTCGAGACCCCGCCCAATCCGGACGAGGTGATCGAAGTCGCGCCGGGCGTGCTGTGGGTGCGGCTACGGCTGCCGTTCCTGCTCAACCACGTCAATGTCTATCTGCTCGCCGACGATGACGGCTGGACCCTGGTCGATACCGGTTTCGGCAACGAGGACACCGTCGCGGCCTGGACGGCGCTGTTCGATGGCGCGCTGCGCGGCTTTGCCATCACGCGGCTGATCGTCACCCATTCGCACCCCGACCATGTCGGGCTCGCCGGCTGGCTGGTGGAACGGTTTAAGTGCCGGTTCGCGATGTCGCAGGTCGAGTATCTGCAAAGCGTCTATCACCAGAACCGCGGCACCGAGGAACGCAAGCTGGCGCAGCGGCTGTTCTTCCGCCGCCACGGCATGGACGAGGAAATCACCGAGCAGCTGCTCGGGCGCGGCCAGGAGTATCTCAAGCGGGTGTCGAGCCTGCCGACCTCCTATCATCGCATCTCGCATGGCGACGAGGTCGTCATCGGCCAGCGCCGCTTCAAGGTGATCACCGGCGGCGGCCACGCGCTCGATCAGGTGATGCTGTATTGCGCCGCCGACAAGCTGTTCCTCTCCGCCGATCAGGTGCTGAGCAAGATCTCCCCCAACGTCAGCGTGTGGGCGGTCGAGCCGCACCAGAACTCGCTCGGCGAATATCTCGCTTCGCTTGCGAGTCTCACCACCACCCTGCCCTATGACGCGCTGGTGCTGCCCGGCCACGGCGTGCCGTTCTACGGCCTCAAGACCCGCATCAAGCAGCTCGCCGACCATCACGAGGAGCGCTGCGAGCTGATCGCCGACGCCTGCCGCGTCTCGCCCAAAACGTCGGCGGAACTGGTGCCGGTGGTGTTCCACAAGCGCAAGCTCGACCCCCACCAGACCGGCTTCGCCGCCGGCGAGCTGATCGCTCACGTCAACTACATGCTGGTGGAAGGCCGCCTCACCACAGTCGAGCAGGACGACGGCATGGTGCGTTTCAGGGCGCTCTGACGCCCGCGCCATCGGCCCGAGTTTGCGCTGGCGCAAGGTTTG
>JBEBWH010000123.1:0-8771 GCA_040392305.1 Bradyrhizobium sp.
GCCGTGCATGGCGTCGCCTTCGGCGGCGGCTTCCAGCTCGCGCTCGGCGCCGACATGCGCTTTCTCGCGCCGGATGCGCGCATGTCGATCATGGAGATCAAATGGGGTCTGGTGCCGGACATGGCCGGCACGCCGATCCTGGCGCGGCTGGTGCGCGACGATATCTTGCGCGACCTGACTTACACCGGACGCATCTTCTCGGCGCAGGAGGCGCTCGCCTATGGGCTTGCCACCCGTATCGTCGATGATCCCTATGCGGCGGCGCTGGAGGCGGCGCGCGACATCGCAAACCGCAGCCCCGACGCCATCCGCGCCGCCAAGCGGCTGTTCAATGCGCTCGGCGGCGATCCCGTGCCGGCGCTGATGGCCGAGAGCGTCGAACAGCAGAAGCTGATCGGCTCGCCCAACCAGCGCGAGGCGGTGGCCGCCAATATCGAGCAGCGCGCGCCGCGCTTTACCGATCTCTGACGCGGGCGGTCAGATCGCGTCCCAGCTGAAGATGTCGGCGGAGCGGTCGAGCTGGTAGAACGATGATTTTAGCGCCGGCATGGCGTGCTCGGCGATGCTTTGCGGCGTCCAGCCTTCGCCGCGATGGACCGAGCGCAGCGGACGCGACTGGCTCATCAGGAAAATCTCGTTCATGCGCATGGCGAAGATCTGTCCGGCGACGTCCTTTGCCGCGTCCGACAGCAGATACACCGCCAGCGGCGCGATCTTGTCCGGCCCCATCTGCTGCATGCGCTTGACGCGTTCTTTCTCGGCCTCCGTTTCGGTGGGAATGGTGCCGATCATGCGGCTCCAGGCGAAAGGCGAGATGCAGTTCGAGCGCACGTTGAAGCGCGCCATGTCGAGCGCGATCGACTTCGACAGCCCGACGATGCCGAGCTTGGCGGCGGCGTAATTGGCCTGGCCGAAATTGCCGATCAGGCCCGAGGTCGAGGTGAAATGCACGAACGCGCCGCTTTCCTGTTCGCGGAACAGCCGCGCGGCCGCATGCGAGGTGTAGAACGAGCCCATCAGGTGCACCTTGATGACCGCCTCGAAGGCGTCCACGCTCATGCGATGGAAAATGGCGTCGCGCAAAATGCCGGCGTTGTTCACCACGCCGTCGAGCCGGCCGAAGGCATCGACCGCCTGCTTGATGATCCTGCTCGCCGGCACGGCCTCCGCGACCGTCTCGAAATTGGCGACCGCTTTGCCGCCCGCCTTGCGGATGTCTTCGACCACCTCTTCGGCCGGAGCGGCGCTCGAGCCCGAGCCGTCGGCCGCGCCGCCGGGATCGTTGACCACCACGCTCGCCCCTTCGGCGGCGGCCAGCAGCGCGATCGCGCGGCCGATGCCACGGCCCGCGCCGGTAACGACGATGGATTTGCCTTCGAGCGCCTTTGTCATCGTGCCTCCCTTCGTTTGTCGTCAATCGCGTCCGTAGCGCCGCGACTGTGCTGCCGGCGCTGTGGCGGTCATTTTCGACCTGAACGCATCGGCAAAGATCCAGCAGTCAACTTCGCAAGCCTATGCCGGTTTGGCCGGATGGATGAAGGGCCAGGGGCTGGATTCACCGTCACGCGGAATATCGATGGCGATCAGAGCGGGGCCGCCCTGCGCGAGTGCGCGCTCCAGCGCGGGACGGAACGCCGCGGGCGAGGCGACGCGCTGCGCATGTGCGCCGAATGAGTCGGCAAGCTTGACGAAATCCGGATTGACCAGATCGGCGGCGACGACACGCCCGTCGAACGCCTGCAACTGGTCGCGCCGCACATTGCCGTAAGCGCCGTTGTCGAACACCAGCGTCACCACGCCGATGTTGTATTGCACGGCGGTCGCCAGTTCCTGCACGGCGAACATGAAGCCGCCGTCGCCGGTGATCGCCACCACGGGCCGATCGGGATGCGCGACTTTAGCGCCGAGCGCGGTGGGAAAGCCGGAGCCGAGCGTGCCCTGATAGCCCGAGGTGATGAAGGTGCGCGGCTCGTAGACCGGGAAGCCGTACCACGAGGCGAAGCCGACCTGCGACAGTTCGTCGGTGACGATGGCGTCGTGCGGCAGCACCGCGCGCAGCACGTCGAGATAGGCCATCTGCGGCTGGATCGCCTTGATCTTTTCGGCGGCGGCTGCGCTGGCGTCGCGGATCGCGGCGCGGCGGTCGCGCTGTTTGCCGTAGCCGTGTTTCTGCACCGCGCGCAGCAGTTCGCGCGTGCCGAACGTCGCATCTGCGACGATGGCCGCATCCGGCGTCAGGCGACGCATCTCGGTCGGGTCGATATCGATGCGGATGCATTTTTGCCCTGCCGGGCGGTAGGGCCAGCGCCATGACGGCAATTCCAGCCGCGTGCCGATGCCGATGATGAGGTCGGTCTGCGGCCACAGCTCATAGGCCGCCGCCATGGTCAGCCCGAGTTCGTGGGCGTTGCTGACGATGCCGCGTCCGCTGCGGAAGGCGACGACCGGCGCATCGATGGTCTCTGCCAGTTCGAGAATGTCGCCGGCGGCGTCGAACGCGCCGGGGCCGACAAAGATCATCGGCGCGCGGGCGGCCGCGACCAGTTTCGCGGCGGCCGCGATGTCATCCGGATCGGGCTGCGGCGCAGGCAATAGCGCGAGCGGCGGGCAGGGCGCGACCTCGCTCGTTCTGGTGAAGATGTCCCACGGCATTTCGATGCTGGCGGGGCCGTTTCGCCCGGAGCGCATCTGCTGAAACGCCTGCGCCACCGCCGTCGGCGCAAGGCCCGGATGCTCGACGCGCTCGGCCCATTTGACGAAGGTGCGCAGCGTCGCCAGCTGGTCCGGCATTTCGTGCAGGTGGCCGCGCCCCTTGCCGAGGAAGGAGGTCGGCACCTGCCCGGTGAGGCACAGCACCGGCTCGTTGCAGCCATAGGCGGTGAGCAGCGCGGCGCTGGCGTTGAGCACGCCGGGGCCGGGAACGACGCTGAACACGCCGGGCTGTCCGGTCGCGCGGGCGTAGCCGAACGCCATGTAGCCGCAGGCCTGCTCGTGGCGCGCGCCGATGACCTTCAGCCTTGGAGCGGCGCGCGCGAAGGCATCGAATAGGCCGTAGATCTGCGCGCCGGGCAGCCCGAACACCGTGTCGATCCCGTGCGCCAGCAGGCCATCCACCAGCGCTTCGCCCCCCGTCCTGATCGCCACGGCCAGCCCTCCCGTTCAAAACTCCATCATGGTTGCATACGGGATGCACCGCTTGCGTCAACCATGCATGGCTGCAATGCCGCGCCGCGGCGGCGCTCGCTGCGATGCATTGCAGCAACGGCTGCGCCGTCATTTGCATGACGATGGCCGGTAGACAGGGCGCGAATTTTTTTGTCATCTGTGGCAAGGGTCGATCAAGGCCCGCAGCGCCGGCCCCCGCTTCGCCGGCGAAAACAAGACGGGCGCTCCATCATGGTCACTATTCCAGTTCAGAAGCTGATCGACTTTGTCACGGATGTATTTGCTCATGCCGGCTCCTCGCAGGAGGAGGCGCGGCGCATCGCGACCTATCTCACCACCGCCAATCTGACCGGCCACGACAGTCACGGTGTCATCCGCGTGACGTCCTATGTGCGCTGGCAGAAGGCGGGCGGGGTGAAGCCGAACCAGACCGCGGAGGTGGTGGTGGATACGCCGTCGCTGGCGGTGGTGGACGGACATTTCGGCTATGGCCAGACGGTCGCGCCGCAGGCGGTCGCGATCGGCATCAGGAAGTGCAAGGAGAGCGGGCTTGCGGCGGTGGCGTTGCGCAATGCCGGCCATATCGGCCGCATCGGCGACTGGGCCGAAATGGCCGCGGCCGAAGGGCTTGTCTCGATCCATTTCGTCAATGCCGCGGGCTCGGTGCTGGTCGCGCCGTTCGGCGGCGTCGAGCGCAAGTTTTCCACCGCGCCCTATTGCGTCGGCATTCCGCGCCCCGGCCAGCCGCCGATCGTGCTGGATTTCGCCACCTCCATCGTGGCGGAAGGCAAGGTGATGGTCGCCAGCCGCGGCGGCAAACCGGTGCCGAAGGGCGCGCTGATCTCCGCGAAAGGAGAACTGAGCGAGGACCCGAGCGAGCTTTATGGCCCGCACACGCCGGAGGGGCCGCGCGACCACAGCCAGGGCACCGGCGCGATCCGCGCTTTCGGCGAGCACAAGGGCTCCGGCCTCGCGCTGATCTGCGAACTGCTCGGCGGCGCGCTGACCGGCAACGGCGCCACCCGGAACGACCGCTCGACCATGACCAACGGCATGCTGTCGATCTATATCGATCCGGCCCGGATCGATCCGGCCCATGTCTTCGACGGCGAGATGGCGCGCTACGTCGCCGACGTCAAAAGCTCGCGCACGGTCGCCGGCGTCGATGAAGTGCTGATCCCCGGCGAGCCCGAACAGCGCACGCGCGCCGAGCGCGGCAAGAACGGCGTGCCGCTGCCCGACGAGACATGGGCGGCCATCGTCAATTCCGCGCGCGAGGTCGGCGTGTCCGAAGAGCGCATCAGGCAGGTTACGGCGTGAGGTCGATGCGCCACGCGCGCCAGCAGCAATAAATGGAGAGAGAGAAAATGGCGAACAACGTCAAGAAAATCTGGGCGTCCGGCAAGGTCGTGGTCAATGGCTGGCTGGCGATCCCGTCCGGGTTTTCCGCCGAGGTGATGGCGCAGTGCGGCTTCGACAGCGTCACGGTGGATATGCAGCACGGCGTGCAGGACTATCTGTCGATGGTGCAGTGCTTCCAGGCGATGCAGGCGCACCCGGTGACGCCGATGGTGCGCGTGCCGTGGAACGAGCCCGGCATCATCGGCAAGGTGCTGGACGGCGGCGCGTATGGCGTGATCTGCCCGATGATCAACACGCGGGACGAGGCCGAGCGGTTCGTCTCCTATTGCAAGTATCCGCCGCGCGGCACGCGCAGCAACGGCCCGATCCGCGCCGGCCTCTACGGCTCGGCGAGCGGCTATCAGACCACCGCCAACGAGGAGACGCTGTGCATCCCGATGCTGGAGACGCGCACCGCCATCGAGAACATGGAAGCCATTCTCGATGTCGATGGTATCGCCGGCGTCTATGTCGGCCCGTCCGATCTCGGCTTTTCCTACGGCCTGGTGCCGAAGCTCGACCGCGACGAGCCGGAAATCCTGAAGATTTATGACAAGCTTCTGAAGGAATGCGACAAGCGCGGCATCTATCCCGGCATTCATTGCAGCGGCGCGGAGGGCGCGGTGCGCGCGATCAAGCAGGGGTTCCGGCTGGTGACGCTGCTCAACGACTCCGGGCTGATGGCGACATTCGCCAAGATGTCGGTCGCGCAGACCCGCAAGGGGGCCGACGGCAAGGCGTAAGGCCGGCGGGCGAGGCGGCGATGACGCTGCCCGCCCCGCCACAATCTTGAGAAAATTGCATCGCACCCTTCAAGCGGGAGGCGCGATCGGAACGCCCAGCGCCTTCCACGCGTTAGTCCCAATCTTGAAGGGGGTGCAATGACAGCAGACGCGGACCGGTCCGGGCGGCGCATTCTGTGCGTTTTCCCACGCTACACCTCGTCGTTCGGCACATTCGAACATTCCTATCCGCTGACGGCGGGGGTGCACGCCTTCATGCCGCCGCAAGGGCTGCTGCTGATTGCAGCCTATCTGCCGAAACACTGGCAGGTTCGTTTCGTCGACGAGAACATCGCCTACGCCAGCGACGACGACTTCCGCTGGGCCGAGGCCGTGCTGGTCAGCGGAATGCATATTCAGCGCCGCCAGATGAACGACATCTGCTGCCGCGCCCATGCGTTCGATCTTGCCGTCGCGATCGGCGGCCCATCGGTCAGCGCCTGCCCGGACTACTACCCGTCGTTCGACTATCTGCATATCGGCGAGCTCGGAGACGCCACCGACGAACTGATCGCGCGGCTTGAAGCCGATCCGTCGCGGCCGCCGGAGCAGGTGACGCTGACGACGAGCGAGCGCCGGCCGATGACCGAGTTTCCGGTGCCGGCCTATGAGCTGGCGGAGATTCCGCGCTACTTCCTCGGCAGCATCCAGTATTCCAGCGGCTGCCCCTACCAGTGCGAGTTCTGCGACATTCCCGGTCTCTACGGCCGCAATCCGCGCCTGAAGACGCCCGAGCAGATCACGCGCGAACTGGACCGGTTGCTGGAATGCGGCCTGACCGGCTCGGTCTATTTCGTCGACGACAATTTCATCGGCAACCGCAAGGCGGCGCTCGAACTGCTGCCGCATCTGATCGAATGGCAGAAGCGAACGGGATACGTCCTGCGCTTCTCCTGCGAGGCGACGCTCAACATCGCCAAGCGGCCGGAAATTCTGGAGAAGATGCGCGAAGCCTATTTCGTCACGGTGTTCTGCGGCATCGAGACGCCCGATCCCGACGCGCTCAAGGCGATCTCCAAGGACCACAACATGATGGTGCCGATCATGGAGGCGATCGGCACCCTCAACGCGCATGGCCTCGAAGTGGTGTCGGGCATCATTCTCGGCCTCGATACCGACAAGCCGGAGACCGGCGAGCATCTGCTGCACTTCATCGACCAGTCGCAGATCCCGCTGCTCACCATCAATCTGCTGCAGGCGCTGCCGAAGACCCCGCTATGGGATCGCCTCAAGCGTGAGGGGCGGCTGATCGAGGATGAGGAGCGCGATTCCAACGTCGATTTCCGGCTGCCCTATGAGCAGGTCGTCACCACCTGGCGGGACTGCATGGGCAGCGCCTACGAGCCGGACCGACTGTTCGCGCGCTACGAGCATCAGGTGCGGCATACCTACGCCAACCGGGTGAAGCCGCCCTTCAGCCGCGCCCGCGTGTCATGGCCCAATATCCGGCTGGGGCTGACGCTGCTGCGCAACATCTTCTGGAAAGTCGGCGTGATGGGCGACTATCGGCGGACCTTCTGGAGCTTCGCCTTACGCCGCCTGATGCGGGGCGAGATCGAGTATCTCATCGGCGTCTGTCTCGTCGCTCATCATCTGATCCTGTTCGCGCGCGCGGCCTCGAAGGGGCGCACCAACGCCTCCTATTACTCGCTCAAGCTGGACGAGCCCGCCGCCACTCAGGCGGCTGCAGGATAGATGGGCGGACGGGTTCGGCGGCGAAGCGCGGAACCCGCTCGCTGCTTGGCGGCGAGCGGCGGAACTGTTAAGGCAAGCCCGATCCGTTGCGATGCTTATGGGGCGTGACGGCAGGGGATCGGCGCGTGACGCGTCGGCCACCCTATCGGAAAAAGTCGGCCACCCTATCGGAAAAAACGGAGTCCGGGCGGTTCCCTTGGCGTCGAACTCTGCGAGAATAGCCCGTCTCTCTAACCTGATTCCATCGCAATGCCCGGATGGATCGAGCCTATTGGACAAGGCATGGTTCCTGACAATCTGAGCGAGGAAGAGGCAGCCAGCAAGCGGCCGAGCATCGCCTTCGGCGTCGAGCGCCTCGGCCTTCTGGCGCTCAAGGCGCCGCTGCTGTGGACGGTGGTGCTGCTGGCGCTGTGCGTCGGCGCGGTGTTCGGGCTCGAACGCATCAAGGTCGACGATTCGCTGAGCCAGCTCTTCCGGTCCGATACGGTCGAATACCGCCAGTACGAGGCGGTGACGCGGCGTTTCCCCTCGACCGAGTTCGACGTGCTCGTGGTGGTGGAGGGCAAGAAGCTGCTTGCCCGCGAAAATCTCGAGAAGCTGCGCGATCTCGTCACCGACCTGCAACTGATCGACGGCACGCGCGGCCTCATCTCGATGTTCTCGGCGCGCCAGGCGCCGGCGCCGGGCCAGATTCCGGCCGCGCTGTTTCCGCAGACGCTGCCGAGCGGCGCGGACTACGACGCCTTCATCGAGACGGTGAAGGCCAACGAGATCATTCGCGGCAAGCTGCTTTCCGAAGACGGCACCCTGACCATGATCGTGCTCGCGCTCGAGCCCGAGATCATGAGCAACAACAAGCTCAAGGAGGTCATCGGCGAAATCCGCAAGGTGATGGCGGAGGATCTCGCCGATACGGGGCTGACGCAGCAGCTCTCGGGCGTGCCGGTGATGCAGCTCGAAATCCGCAACGCGGTGGAGCGCGACGGCATCATCTACAACGTCGCCGGCATCGTGGCGGGCTGCCTGATCGCGGTCGTGTTCTTCCGCAAGCTGTCGTTCATGGTGATCGCGGCGTTTCCGCCGCTGCTCGCGATCCTGCTGTCGCTCGGCGCGCTCGGCTGGGCCGGTTTCAGCCTGAACATGTTCCTGAACGTGATGACGCCGCTCATCATGGTCATCAGCTTCTCCGACTCGATGCAGCTCACCTTCGCGGCGCGCGACCGGCTGATCGCCGGCGAGAGCAAATACGAGGCGTTCCGCAACGCCGTGCTGGTGGTGGGGCCGGCCTGCGTGCTGACCCACGCCACCGCGGGCATTTCCTTCATCGCGCTGATGTTCTCGAATTCGGACCTGATCCAGAAATTCGGCGAGGCGGGTTTTGCCGCGACCGTGATCGCGCTGATCGCGGTGCTGACGCTGGTGCCCGCTTTCGGCGTGCTGCTGGTCCGCAACGAGAAGGTGTTCGCCACCCGTTTCCGGGGCGCCGACATGGGCGTCAACGCGTTGCGCGCGTTCTGCCAGTGGATCGCCGTGCGCATGGTGTCGCGGCCGGGGCTCTACAGCCTGATCGCGGTGATCGTGGTCGGCACGCTGGCCGGCATCTATGCGACGCTGGAGCCGCGCTATCGGCTGGCCGATCAGGTGCCCGACAAGCAGCAGGCGGTGGAGGCGGGGGGGGGGGGGGAGGCCCCGCACACCGGCCCCCACCCCAGCGACAACCAGAAACAA
>JBEBWH010000124.1:0-8652 GCA_040392305.1 Bradyrhizobium sp.
CGTTGCGCGCTGCTCCGACCGCAGTGGGCGAGATCAGCGCCTCCTCGGTGCTGCAGGCCGCGCTGGTATGACACACGCCGTTCTCGAGCCGCGTGCCGCCGCTCGCCACCAGAGCGAGCGCGTCCGGATAAATCCGATGTTCGACGGAGTGCACCCGCGCCGCCAGCGTCTCGGCAGTGTCGTCGTCGCGCACCGCGACTGCGCCCTGCATGATGATGGGACCGGAGTCCATTTCCGGCACGACGAAGTGCACCGTCGCGCCATGAATCTTCACGCCGTCGGCCAGCGCCCGCTCGTGGGTGTTCAGGCCGCGATAGGACGGCAGCAAAGCCGGGTGGATGTTGAGCATCCGGCCTTCCCATTGCTTGACGAACCATGGCGTCAGCAGCCGCATGAAGCCCGCGAGGCAAACCAGCTCGATCCGATGGGCGAGGAGTTTTTCCTGAACCGCCTGCTCGAAAGCCTCGCGGTCCTTGCCGAACGGAGCACTTAGGACCGTCTCGGTTGCGATGCCGTGGCTGGCGGCGACGGCGAGGCCGCCGGCATTTGCCTTGTTCGATAGGACGAGCGCGATCTCGGCCGGAAAACCTTCGGCCTGCGCGGCCTCGATCAGCGCGGCCATGTTGGAGCCACGCCCGGAGATCAGGATCGCAACGCGCCGCTTCGCCATGCCGCTTATTCCGCTAGGTCGAGCTGGCCGTGATAGCTCACACGCGTGTCGTTCTCGGCCGCGATGACTTCGCCGAGCGGCGTGGCCTCTTCGCCGCTGGCGGTGAAGCTCTCCAGCACCGCGTCGAGCCGATCGGGGGCGACGATCGCCACCATGCCGATGCCGCAGTTGAAGGTGCGCAGCAGCTCCAGCTCGGCGATGTCGCCGGTCTTCGCAAGCCACTTGAACACCGGCAGCACCTTGACCGCGGCGAGGTCGATGCGCACTCCAAGCTGCTTCGGCAGCGCGCGCGGAATGTTGTCGGTGAAGCCGCCGCCGGTGATATGGGCGAGACCCTTGATGCCGCCGGTTTCGCGGATCGCGCGGAGGCAGGACATGACATAGAGCCGGGTCGGCGTGAGCAGGGCGCCGCCCAGCGTCATGACCGGCGCGAAGGGAGCGGCGTCTGCGAAACCGAGGCCGGAGCGCTCGACGACCTTGCGGACCAGCGAGAAGCCGTTGGAGTGAACCCCGGACGAGGCCAGGCCGACGACGATGTCGCCCACGGCGATGTCCGGTCGGGGCAGCAGCGTGCCGCGCTCGGCCGCGCCGACCGCAAAGCCGGCGAGGTCGTAGTCGCCATCCTTGTAGAGGCCGGGCATCTCGGCTGTTTCGCCGCCGATCAGGGCGCAGCCGGAATCGCGGCAACCTTCGGCGACGCCGGCGACGATGGTCGCCGCAGCCTCCGGGTCGAGCTTGCCGCAAGCGAAATAGTCGAGAAAAAACAGAGGTTCCGCGCCCTGCACGACGAGGTCGTTGACCGACATGGCGACCAGGTCGATGCCAATTCCCGCATGCAGGCCGGTTTCGATGGCGATCTTGACCTTGGTGCCGACGCCGTCAGTGGCCGCCACCAGCACCGGATCGGTAAAGCCAGCCGACTTGAGGTCGAACAGGCCGCCGAATCCGCCGATCTCCGCACCCGCGCCGGCGCGGGCGGTGGCCCGGACCAACGGCTTGATCAGGTCGACAAGACGGTTGCCGGCGTCGATATCCACGCCCGCAGATGAATAGGTGAGGCCGGTCTTGCGCTCGGTCATTCCGAATTCCCGTTTTACCGGGGCTGGTTACGTCGGATTGCGGCATTGTGCAATGGCTCGCAAGCGGCCCGTGCATATACTATCAAGACGGAGCCGCCAGAACGGCGCCGAATCAGGAGAGAGGCTCGTTCGGCAGGCTACCGGGATCAGCACGTGAACCTTCCTAACCTCATCACCCTTGGCCGAATCCTGCTGGTCCCGATCGTTGTTTGGGCCATCGCCGCCAATCAGATGAAGGTGGCGTTCGTACTGTTTATCGCCGCCGGCGTCAGCGACGCCATCGACGGCTATCTGGCCAAACGCTTCGACATGACGAGCGAGATCGGCGCGCTGCTCGACCCGCTGGCCGACAAGGCGCTGCTGGTGTCGATCTATGTGGCTCTGGGGATATGGGGGGCAATTCCGCGCTGGATCGTCATCCTGGTGGTGTCGCGTGATATCATGATCGTCGGTGGCGTCGTCGTCGCCTGGCTGCTCGACAAGCCGGTGGCGATGAAACCGCTGATGGTCTCGAAGCTGAACACCGTGGCGCAGGTGGTGTTCGCTGCCGTGGTGCTGGCGTCGCTGGGCTTCGGCTTCGCTTCCTGGCCCTATGATGCGATCCTGATGGGGCTTGTCGCCATCCTGACGCTGTTGTCGGTCGGCTTCTACCTTGTCGCCTGGCTGGAGCATATCAGCCCGGCGGAGCCGGGCGGCTGAGGCGGGACGCCGGTATGAGTTGGTTGAGTTAGGAGTATCTCGGCGTGGCGGCTACCGTTCAACCTCGTCAGCTTGCCTTTGCGTTGCCGCACAGCGAAAGCCTGTCGCGCGACGATTTTCTCGGTGGCCCGAGCAATGCAGCCGCGCTGGCGCTGGTCGACGGCTGGCCGGACTGGCCGAACCGGGTGATGATGCTGGTCGGTCCCGAAGGCAGCGGCAAAAGCCACCTCGCGGCGATCTGGGCCGAGCAGGCGGGGGCGCGGATCGCGGCCGCGCATGCGCTCGAAACCGGTCGTGTGCCGGGCGCTTTGGCGACAGGGGCGCTGGTGGTCGAGGATCTGGCGCCCGAGCATTTCGACGAGCGCGCGCTGTTTCATCTGCTCAATCTCGCGCGGGAGCAGGACGCCTTCGTGCTGATGACATCCCGGCTGTCGCCGACCGCGTTGCCGGTGCATCTGCGCGATCTCGGATCACGGCTGCGGGCGTTGCCCGCGGTGACGCTCGCGGCGCCGGACGACCAGTTGTTTCGCGCCCTGATCGTCAAGCTCTGCGCCGACCGTCAGATGGTCATCGACGAGGCCCTGGTCGGCTTCATCGCGGCCCGGATCGAGCGGTCGTTTGCCGCCGCCAGGCGCACCGTCGAACGACTCGATGCCGAGGCGCTGCGGCGGTCGCGTCCTGTCACCCGCGCGCTGGCGGCCGACCTGCTGCGCGACTGCGACCTGAGCGCCGCGTCCTGAGGTCGCAACCTCCGCTGCCTTCTGTCATTGAAACGTCACAGCAATGGCACATGTTCATAATGGCGCAGATCAGGCCCGCCTGTCATGAAAAAGGGTGGATTTTTATCCCATGGATTCCGTGCAAGTCATTGATAGTGACGAAGAAAGTCATATTGCTGCGCGGCGCGACACAATCCGCGATCTGCCTGAAAGGTTCATCAACCGAGAGCTGTCCTGGCTACATTTCAACCGCCGGGTCCTCGAGGAATCGGTCAATCGGAGCCATCCGCTGCTGGAGCGGGTGCGCTTTCTCTCGATTTCGGCAAATAACCTTGATGAATTCTTCATGGTTCGCGTCGCCGGCCTCAAGGCGCAGATTCGCGAGGGGATCGTCGAGCGCAGCCCGGACGGGCTGACCCCGTCCGAGCAACTCGTCCAGATCAACCGGACGGTGCAGGAACTGGCGCGGGATCAGCAGGCGATATGGCGCGATCTGCGGGACAAGCTTGTCGCGGAGGGGATCGTGCTGGTCGACGGGCGCGATGTCGGCAAATCCGAGCGGGGCTGGATCGAGGATCATTTCCTCCACAACATCTTCCCGCTGCTGACGCCGCTCGCGATCGACCCGGCCCATCCGTTTCCGTTCATTCCCTCGCTCGGCTTCACCATCGCGCTGCAATTGTCGCGCGTCAGCGACGGCAAGGCCATGAATGCGCTGATCCGCATGCCGGGCAAGATCGATCGCTTCATCCGCCTGCCGTCGGATGCGGGCGCTGCCGCCGTGCGGCTGATGACGCTGGAGCAGGCGACCGGCCTGTTCATCGGACGCCTGTTCCCGGGCTACATGGTGAAGGGGCAGGGCGCGTTTCGTGTTATCCGCGACTCCGAACTGGAAATCGAGGAAGAGGCGGAAGACCTCGTTCGGCTGTTCGAGACGGCGCTGAAGCGGCGGCGGCGCGGATCGGTGATCAGGCTCGAGATCGAGGCGTCGATGCCGGACGAATTGCGCGCCTTCATCCAGCGCACCCTCGCGGCGTCCGACGACGAACTGATGCTGGTCGACGGCGTGCTTGCAATGAACGAAGTGTCGCAACTCACGCGCCTCGATCGTCCCGATCTTGAATTCACGCCTTACGTGCCGCGTCACCCCGAGCGGGTGCGCGACCATGGCGGCGACATCTTCGCCGCGATCCGGCAGAAGGATCTGATCGTCCACCATCCTTACGAATCCTTCGACGTGGTGGTGCAGTTCCTGCAGCGCGCCGCGCGCGATCCCGACACCGTCGCGATCAAGCAGACGCTGTATCGAACCTCGAACAATTCGCCGATCGTGCGCGCGCTTGCCGAGGCGGCCGAAGCGGGCAAGTCCGTCACCGCGCTGGTTGAGCTGAAGGCGCGCTTCGACGAGGAGGCCAATATCCGCTGGGCGCGCGACCTCGAACGCGCCGGCGTGCAGGTGGTCTATGGCTTCATCGAATTGAAGACCCACGCGAAGCTGTCGCTGGTGGTGAGGCGAGAAGGCGCCGGCCTGACGACCTATGTTCACGTCGGCACCGGCAACTATCACCCGGTGACGGCGCGCATCTACACCGATCTTTCTTACTTCACGTCGGAGCCGGTGATTGCGCGCGACGTGGCCCGCGTCTTCAATTACATCACCGGCTATGCCGAGCCGATCGATATCGAGAAGCTCGCGGTATCGCCGCTGACGCTGCGCAAGCGCATCATCGACCACATCCATGGCGAGATCGCGTTCGCCCAGGCGGGCAAGCCTGCGGCGATCTGGATGAAGATGAATTCGCTGGTCGACCCCGACATCATCGACGCGCTTTACGACGCGTCGCAGGCGGGAGTGTCGATCGATCTGGTGGTGCGCGGCATCTGCTGCCTGCGGCCCGGCCTGCCCGGATTGTCGGAGAATATCAGGGTCAAGTCGATCGTCGGCCGCTTCCTCGAGCATGGCCGCATCTACTGTTTCGGCATGGGACATGGCCTGCCGTCGTCGAAGGCGGTTGTGTATATCTCCTCGGCCGACATGATGCCGCGCAACCTCGACCGCCGTGTCGAGGTGCTCTGTCCATTGCAAAATCCGACGGTGCATCAGCAGGTTCTGGACCAGATCATGGTTGCCAACCTGAAAGATACGGAACAAAGCTGGCTGTTGTTGCCGGATGGATCGTCAACGCGTATGAAGGCCGCGAAGGGTGAGGAGCCCTTTAACGCGCACAATTACTTCATGACGAATCCAAGTTTGTCCGGCCGTGGAAAATCCCTCAAGGACTCATCGCCGCGTCGTCTCACGCGCCGCTCGGTCCGCCAGCAGCAGTCGTAAATCGGCGCGCGCGGCGGCGGATGCGCCCATCGCCGTCATCGACATCGGTTCGAACTCCGTCCGTCTCGTCGTGTACGAGCGGCTGGTGCGCGATCTTGCGCCGACCTTCAACGAGAAGACGCTTTGCGCGCTCGGCCGCGAAGTGCAGAGCACGGGACTGCTTGCGGCTGATGCGATCGCGAAGGCGTTGGCGGCTCTGCGGCGTTTCCGCGCGCTCATCAAGGTGATGAAGGTCGGCCGCGTCTGCGCCATCGCCACCGCGGCGTGCCGCGATGCAAGCAACGGAGCCGAGTTCATCACCATGGCCGAACGCGCTTGCCGCGTTCCCATCGAGGTGCTGTCGGGCTCGCGCGAGGCGCGGTTGTCGGCGCTCGGCGTGGTGTCCGGATTCCACCATCCGGACGGTATCGTCGGCGACCTTGGCGGCGGCTCGCTCGAGCTGATCGACATCCACGATCACGATCTGCGTTTCGGCCAGACCATGCCGCTCGGCGGTCTCGCGCTGCTCGATCAGTCCAAGAAGTCTCCCAAGCGCGCCGCCAAGATCGTCCGCGACGAACTGGCAAAGGCGGTGCATTTGAAGGATGGAGCGGGGCGCAACTTCTACGCCGTCGGCGGCACATGGCGCGCGCTGGCGCGGCTTCACATCATCCAGAGCGGATACCCGCTGCACGTGATGCACGGCTATTCGCTGTCGGCCAAGGAGGCGCTGGCGTTCGCGCGGCGGGTCCGGCGCTACGCCGCCGCCAATGTGCTGGCCGACATCGAAGAAGTGGCCGGGCCGCGGCGGCCGTTGCTGACCTATGCGGCGCTGGTGCTCGAGCACATCATCCGCATCGCCAAGCCGACGGCCATTGTGTTCTCGACCTATGGCGTGCGCGAGGGTCTGCTGTTCGAGATGATGCCGGAGACCGAGCGGCGGCGCGACGGCCTCATCGCCGCGGCGCGAACCGTCAACGAAATGCGTGCGCGCTCGCCGCGCCACGCCGACGATCTGATCGATTGGACCGACCGTCTCGTCAAGGCTGTGGGGCTTGCCGAAACCGCCGAGGACCGGCGTCTGCGCCATGCCGCATGCCTGTTGTCCGACATCGGCTGGCGCGCCCATCCCGACTATCGCGGACAACAGAGCATGGCCGTCGTGTCCAACGGCAATTTCGGGACGGTCAGCCATCAGGGCCGCGCGTTCCTCGCGCTCGCGGTGTTCTATCGTTACGCCGGGATCAAGGCTGAGAACGAAGCGCCGGAACTGGTCCGCGCGCTGGTGACGCCGAAGATGGCGGAGCGCGCCCGTCTGCTCGGGGCGATGATGCGGGTGGCGATGCTGATTTCGGCGGCGCAGCCGCGTGTCCTTGCGAACACCCGTTTCCGCAACGAGGGGCGCAAGCTCAAGCTGGTGTTCGAGCCCGCACTGGCCGAACTCGCGGCCGACCGCGTCGCCAACCGCTTCAAGCAGCTCGCGCGCCTGCTGTCGCGGTCGGGCTCGATTGTCGTGCGCTAAAGCGTTTTCAAGCGAAGCGTGTCCTGGGACCTGACGGTCGGTTGAAACCGCGCATATCGATTGTCGGGCGACCGGTCGGGTTACGACAGGTCGGCGCGCTCGACGCGTATGACGCGGCCTTTTTCGACCCCCAGCGTCAGCCGCCCGTGCTTGAGCGCCAACGCGGATTCGCCGAACAGTTCGCGCCGCCAGCCCTGCAGCGCGCCGACTTCGGCATTGTCGTCAGCGGCGATCTGTTCGAGGTCATCGACGGTCGCGATGATCTTGCTCGCGACCGCGTGCTGTTCCGACGTCATCCGTAGCAGAACCTTCAGAAGCTCGATCGTGGCGCTGGCGCCGTTGTTGTTGCGCGGTCTCTCGAGCTTCGGCAGCGTCGCGAGGTCGCGGGCGAGGCCGCGACCGACCGCGTCGAGCACGTCCTGCCCCCATTTCGACCGTTCAAACCCTTTCGGCACCGAGCGCAGTCCCGCCAGCCGCTCTAGGCTGGTCGGCGGATGGGTGGCGATATCGCCGACCACGTCGTCCTTGAGGATACGGGAGCGCGGCACGTTGCGGCTTTGCGCCTCGCGCTCGCGCCAGGCGGCGACCTCCATCAGCACCGCCAGCTCCTTCGGCTTGCGGACCCGCGATTTGAGCCGCTCCCAGGCCCGCTCCGGATCGGCGTCGTAAGTGCGCGGCGAGGTCAGGATCTCCATCTCCTCGCTGACCCATTCGCTGCGCCCGCGCTTCTTGAGGTCGGCGTCGAGCTTGGCGAAGACGTCGCGCAGGTGGGTGACGTCGGCCAGCGCATAGGTGATCTGGGCCGTTGAGAGCGGCCGCCGCGACCAGTCGGTGAAACGGTGAGTCTTGTCCGGCCGGTGGCCGGTGATGCGCTCGACGAGCTGGTCGTAGGCGATGGAATCACCATAGCCCAGCACCATGGCCGCGACCTGGGTGTCGAAGATCGGGTAGGGCACCAGTCCGGCCCGGTGCCAGACGATCTCGATGTCCTGGCGGGCGGCGTGGAAAACCTTGAGCACCTTCTCGTTGGCCATCAGCCGGAAAAAGGGTTCCAGATCGATCCCCTCGGCGAGGGCGTCGATCGCCACCGCCTCCGACGTGCTGGCAAGCTGCACCACGCACAGGATCGGATAATACGTCGTTTCCCGCAGGAACTCCGTATCGACGGTGATATAGGGGTGCTGGGCGAGGCGGTCGCAGACGGCCGCCAGTTCGGTCGTGGTCGTGATCAGGTCCATGGTCTGCTGAATAAACCCTCTCGGGCGGCTTGTCGCCCCGGAACGGCGGGAAATCTCCCGGTTTCCTAACCGGCAGTGCGCGGTTGCCGCAACCGGTCCGCTCGGGTAAACCCAAGCCGCCGCGACGGTTGCGGTGATTTTCTCCAGTCTGACCCCTTCAGGATTATCATGCATCGCTATCGGTCCCACACCTGCGGCGCGCTCCGCGACAGCGACATCGACACGACCGTCCGGCTGTCGGGCTGGTGCCACCGTATCCGCGACCATGGCGGCGTGCTGTTTATCGATCTGCGCGATCACTACGGCCTGACCCAGATCGTCGCCGATCCGGATTCGCCGGCCTTCAAGGATGCCGAAACGCTGCGTTCCGAGTGGGTGGTGCGGATCGACGGCAAGGTGCGCCGCCGCCCGGAG
>JBEBWH010000125.1:0-8623 GCA_040392305.1 Bradyrhizobium sp.
AGGCTGGCCGGCGGTGATGGCGCAATCGGTCATCGATGCACTGTCGCCGGGGCTTGTCGTCACCACGGACGCGGGCCTGTCCTGCGCGGCGCCGCTGCTGCGGCTGGACTCTGATATCGACTTCGCTGATGTCGCCGAAGCGCTGGGCGCGGCCGAGGCGCACGGCATGTTGCCCGAGCCAAACCCGTTGCAGCCGTTCTATGTCGGCTTCACGTCGGGCTCGACCGGCATGCCGAAGGGATTTCGCCGCCATCATCGCTCATGGACCGAAAGCTTCCGCGCCGGCGACCGCGAGTTCGATATCGGCGCGAACGACGTCGTACTGGCGCCGGGCACGCTGACGCATTCGCTGTTTCTTTACGCACTCGCGCATGGTCTGGATGTCGGCGCGACGGTGGTGCTGTGCCGGCAATTTCGGCCGACCGCGGCGAACCGGCTGATCCGCGAGCATCGGGCAACCGTGATCTATGGCGTGCCGACGCAGCTTGAGGCGATGCTCGATGCGGCGGATCGGGCGTGCGAGGAACCGTTTGCCGAGCTGCGCTGGATCCTGTCGTCGGGCGCGAAATGGAAAGCGCGTTCGGCGGCGGCGCTGCGAACGCGCTTTCCCGCCGCGCGGTTCGCGGAGTTCTATGGCGCTTCGGAGCTGAGCTTCACCACTGTCGTCAAGGATGATGAGGCCGTGCCGCCGGACTTGGTTGGCCGCGCGTTCCGCGATGTCGTCATCACCATCCGCGACCATGCGGGCCACGTGTTGCCGCCCGGCGAGGCGGGCCTCGTGTTCGTCGAGAGTCCGTTCGTGTTCATGGAGTATGCCTGCGGCGCAAGCGAGCCGCCGCAATGGCTCGGCGACGCCATCACCGTCGGCGATGTCGGCAGGCTCGATGATCGCGGGTTTCTTCATCTCGTCGGGCGCGCGAGCCGGATGATCATTACGTCCGGCAAGAACGTGCATCCGGAGGAAGTCGAGCGCGTGCTTGAAGTGCATCCGGCCGTTGACGCCGCCGCCGTGTTCGGGGTCTCCGACCGGCAGCGCGGCGAGCGGCTCGTTGCCATGATCCGGCTGCGCGCCGCCGCGGCGTCGATCGGTCGCGCCGAGCTGATCCGCCACGCGCGCGCAGCGCTGCCGCTCTACAAGGTGCCGCGCAAATTTGCGGTGCCGCGCCTGTGGCCGACGACGCGATCCGGCAAGGCCGATTTCGCCGCGCTTGCGGCGATGTGGGAGCAGGGCGATTGCGAGGCGGTGGAATGAGCGCGGCCTATATCGTCGCCGCGCGCCGGACGGCGGTGGCGCCGCGCCATGGCGCGTTCAGGGCGGTCGAGGTCGCCGACCTTGCGGCGGCCCCTGTTCGCGCGGTGCTGGCGGATGTTGGCCTTGAGCCTGACGGGATCGACGAGGTGATCCTCGGCAATGCGCTGTATGGCGGCGGCAATCCGGCGCGTGTTGCGGCGTTGCAGGCCGGAGTGCCGGAGCATATTCCGGCGCTGACCATCGACAGCCAGTGCTGCGCCGGGCTCGACGCCATCATGCTTGCCGCCGGGCGCGTAGCGTGTGGATCGGCCTCCGCCATCGTCGCCGGCGGCGTGGAGAGTTTCAGCCGCGCGCCGCTGCGCCTGCGCCGGCCACGGCAGCCGATGGAAGCGCCGGAGCCTTACGACAGGCCGCCCTTCACGCCGTGGCCCGAGCGCGACCCGGACATGATCGACGCCGCCGGCGATCTCGCGACGGCGCTTGGCGTCACGCGCGAGGCGCAGGAAGCTTTCGCCGTGGAAAGCCACGACAAGGCGCTGCGTCATCGCGCCTCGTCCGCCGAGATCGTTGCCGTCGCCGACACGGCGGCCGATACCTTCTCGCGGCCGTTGACCGCGGCATTGTGCCGCCGCCTGCCGCTGCTGGCGGGCGACGCGGATTATGGCGTGACATCGGCGACCGTCGCGGTCGAGGCCGATGCGGCGGCGGTGGTGCTGGTCGTCTCGGAAGCGATGCTGAGCCGCCTCGGTGCAACAAGGTCGCTGCGCATTGTCGGCGGCCTGCGGCGCGGCGGCGATCCGGCGCAGCCGGGGCTTGTTCCGATTGCCGCCGCGCGCGAACTGTTGCAGCGGCACGAGACCGATGCGGCGGATATCGCCGTTGCCGAGGTGATGGAAGCCTTCGCCGTGCAGGCGATGGCATGTATCGACGGCATCGGCCTTGCCCCGGAAACGGTCAATCGGGGAGGCGGGGCGCTGGCGCGCGGCCATCCGATCGGCGCATCGGGTGCGATCCTCGCTGTTCGGCTCTGGCATGAGATGCAGCGCGAGGCGGCGGGCGCGAAAGGGCTTGCGGCGATTGCCGCCGCCGGCGGGCTCGGCAGCGCGCTGCTGGTGGAGCGCTGATCAGGGGATCGGACACGGCCATGCGCGAACGGATCAATCCCGCTGCACCGCCCTTACGGCTCAGGTCGGCGCTGGAGCTTGGCGAATGGGTCGGTCGCGAATTGCCGCCCGGCGTTTGGACCAGCGTCACGCAGGACGATGTCGCGCGCTTCGTCGCGCTGACCGGAGATGGCAACCGGATCCATGCCGCTGATGCGACGGGCAGCGATGAACCCGGCGCGCGGCGGCCGGTGGTGCCGGGCCAGCTGCTGCTCGCTTTGATTCCGGGACTTCTGCAAGCGCTCTACACCGTCGAAGCGGGATACGGCGTCGTCGCCGGGCTGCGCGCGGTGCGCTTTCGCATCCCCGTGCATCCGGGCGACGAATTCCGCCTGCGTGCGCGCATCCTTCGCGTGCGGCAGCATCCCGTCTTCGTGCAGGTCGAGACCGATTGCCTGTTGGAGCTGGCGAATGGTCGCCGCGCGGTGACGTCGCAACGAACCGATCTGTTTTATCCGGACTGAAGGACCATGCCGGCCAGACAGCGGCTATGCGCAACGCATGCAATGACGTGGGGCGTTCACGACGATAGCCTCGACTGCGACCATCCGGATGTGATGATGTGGATCGGTGCCGAACGCTCGGCGGAAAAATGTCAGGCCGCTTCGGCCGATCGTTTGGAGAAGTAAATGACGCGTCCTTCGTTGTTGCTGGTTTCGCTTGGCGGCACCATCACCATGACGTCCGGCAGCGGAGCCGGCATCGCGCCGACGCTGACCGGCGACGATCTCGTGCGCGCGGTGCCGGCGCTCGCCGAAGTCGCGACCATCGAGGCGGTATCGCCGTTCCGCCTGCCGGGCGCATCGCTCGCCATCGCCGATCTGCGCAGCGTCGCGAAGCTGCTTAACGAGCGCCTCGCCGGCGATATCGCGGGCGCGATCGTCGTGCAGGGCACCGACACCATCGAGGAGATGGCGTTCGCGCTCGATCTGCTGGTCGATAGCGACAAGCCGGTGATTGTCACCGGCGCGATGCGCGCCGCGGAAGCACCGGGTGCGGACGGGCCGGCCAATCTGTTGGCCGCCGCCATTACCGCAGCATCGCCCGTCGCGAGCGGGCTCGGAACGCTGGTGGTGCTCGACGACACGATTCATGCCGCGCGGTTCGTGCAGAAGGGCAGCACATTTCTGCCGTCGGCTTTCATCTCGCCGGAAGCCGGCCCGCTCGGCGGGGTGGTCGAAGGCGAGGCGCGCATCGCGGTGCGGGTGGCGCGCCGTTCCGTCATTGCGAACGGTGTCGACGGCAGTGATCAGCCGGTCGCGCTTGTGACCGCCGCCCTTGGCGATGACGGGCGCATGCTGGCCACCCTGCCGGGGCTCGGCTATCGCGGGCTCGTGGTGGCCGCGATGGGCGCGGGGCATGTGCCCGCGACATGGGTGCCGCATCTGGCCGAACTCGCCGCGACGATGCCGGTGGTTCTCGGCACGCGGGTTGCGTCGGGGCCGGTCTTCGCGCGGACCTATGGCTTTCCGGGTTCGGAGATCGACCTGCTGCGTCACGGTCTGATCGGCGCGGGCGCGCTGGGCGGCCTCAAGGCGCGGCTGCTGCTGTCGCTTCTGCTCGGCAGCGGCGTCGAGGACGCGCATCTGCGCGAGGTGTTTGCCCGCTATCTCTGATCGCTGACGTTCCCTTGCCGCTGCCGGTTCGCCGCCGATCGGGGCGGCGGCAGCGTGTTGGCCGCGTCCTGGAGGAACAGGATTGCTGGAACGGCACCGATTGTCGAACGTCATTGGGAAACTGCATCGACATATGCAATCGTATGCCTTTAAATTACCCCGTTCGGGAATCAGATTCGAAACCGAAGCGCGCGGTTGGCCAACTACGAAATCTCTTCACGGCGGCGTCATGTTACTTCTCGATGAGTTGGACGTGCTGCGTCTTCAGGAGGTTTCAAATGAAGATCATCGGGCTTATCGGTGGAATGAGTTGGGAGAGCACCGCGGTGTATTATCGGCGGTTGAACGAGCAGGTGCGCGATCGCCGGGGCGGCCTGCACTCCGCCGACGTGCTGATGCGCTCGGTCAATTTCGACGAGATCGTGTCGTTGCAGACGGCGGGCGCATGGGACGAAGCCGCGGCGAAGCTTGCCGGCATCGGCCAGGAGCTGGAGACGGCCGGCGCCAAATGCGTGCTGATCTGCACCAACACCATGCACAAGCTGGCCGATGCGGTGCAGGATGCAATCAAGGTGCCGCTTCTCAACATCATCGACATCACGGCGGAAGCGTTGAAGAAAGCCGGCGCCAAGCGGCCGCTGCTGCTGGCGACGCGCTATACGATGGAACAGGATTTCTACGTCGAGCGCATGCGGCGCGAGCACGGTCTCGATCCGATCGTGCCGGAGGCGGCCGACCGTGACGACGTTCATCGCATCATCTTCTCGGAACTGTGCTGCGGCGTCGTGCTCGATGAATCCCGCGCGCGCTATATGGACGTCATCGCGCGCGGCCGCGCCGCGGGCGCCGACAGCGTCATTCTCGGCTGCACCGAGATCGGGCTCTTGATCAAGCCCGAAGACCTTGATCTACCTGCGTTCGACTCGACGCTGCTGCATGCCGACGCCGCGATTGAATTCGCGCTCGGCCAGCAGGGCGGCAAGCAGGCGGCCTGAGCCGGTTGCCGGCCGGACCCGGTCCGGCATTGCCGGTGCTATGACGATGACATGTGGATGATGAGAGAAGGATAAATTTGATGCGTGCGATGGTTCTGCGGGAGCACGGCGGCCTCGAGAAGATGAAATTGGAAGCAGACTTTCCCGATCCGGAAATCGGTGAGGGTGATGTTCTGCTGCGGGTGCGGGCGACCTCGCTCAACTATCACGACGTGTTCACGCGGCGCGGCATGCCCGGCATCAAGATCCCGTTCCCGGTGATCATGGGCCTCGACGTCGTCGGCGAGATCGTCAAGGTCGGCCCCGGCGTCACAGGCTGGAATGTCGGCGACCGCGTGCTGGTCGATCCGCTCAACCGCGTCGAAGGCGGCCTGATGGGCGAGACGATGAACGGGGGCCTTGCCGAATTGTGCAAGGCGCGCGCGCATCAGCTGTTCAGGATTCCGGACAATATCAGCTTCGAGGAAGCGGCAGCGCTGCCGGTGGCTTACGGCACCGCCTATCGCATGATGACGACGATCGGCGAGGTCAAGGCCGGCGAGAAGGTGCTGATCCTCGGCGCCAGCGGCGGCGTCGGCGTCTGCTGCGTGCAGCTCGCCAAGATCGCCGGCGCTTACGTCATCGCCTGCGCCGGTTCGGAAGAGAAGGCGCAGCGGCTGAAGGAAATCGGCGCCGACGAGGTCATCCTCTACACGCAGGAAGACTTCCTCAAGGTTGTCCGCGAGCGCCATGGCCGGCCGCAGCGTATGCGCGGCCTGCCGGGCAACGGCGGCGTCGATGTCGTCGTCAACTTCACCGGCGGCGACACCTGGGTGAAGTCGCTGCGCGCGCTCAAGCTCGGCGGCCGCATTCTTACCTGCGGCGCGACCGCCGGTTACGATCCGGCCGAGGATCTGCGCGTGATCTGGACCTTCGAGCTGATCATTCGCGGCTCCAACGGCTGGGAGCCGTCGGACATCGCCAGCCTGTTCGAGCTGGTGTCGTCGGGCAAGCTCAAGGCGCTCATCGACAAGACCTATCCGCTTGAGCAGGCGGACGAGGCGATGCGGGTTCTGGAAGACCGCCAGGTGTGCGGCAAGATCGTGGTGACGCCATGAGCGAGCCGCTCGACCAGACGCAGATCCAGGCGATGCTCGACGACTCGCCGTTCATTTCCTTTCTCGGATTGACGGTGACGAGCCTCGATGTCGCCAATCAGGAGATCGTGATGCGGGCGCCGCTGCGGCCGGAGTTCGAGCGCGGCAAGGGCTCGCAGCAGTGGCATGGCGGACCGATCGCATCGATCATCGACACCGTCGGCGATTATGCGCTGGTGATGTTCATCGGACGCGGTCTGCCGACCATCAATTTTCGGGCGGACTACTTCCGTCCGGCGATCGATACGGCGCTGATCGCCACCGCGCGGGTGCGACGACTCGGCCGCAGCGTCGGCGTGGCCGATGTCGATGTGCACGACGAGAAGGGCGCGCTGATCGCGATCGGTCGCGCCACCTACGCGACGCAGGCCGGCTGATCGCGGCCGGCGGTCCTCCGCGGGCGATCCGCTGAGGACGGCTTGATTGGCGGGCGCAGCTTCGGCAAAGTCCCGCGCCGGCTTTGCCGCGGCTTTCGCGGCAGGCCAGACATTCGGCTTCTCAATTTCGGTCCCGATCATGGTGAAATGGAACAACCTCGGTGATTTGATTGATCGCTCGCGCGATCTCAGCCGTCCGGCGATCATCGATCTGCGCGACCGCAATGCGCCGCGAACCTGGAGCCATGGCGAGATCGACCGGATGGCCGGAGGCGTTGCCGCCTATCTGCAGAAGCGCGGGCTGAAGCGCGGCGCCTATGTCGGCATCGTCGCCCTCAATCGCGCCGAATATGCCTGCGCCTATTTCGGCATCATGCGCGCGGGCTATGTCGCCGTGCCGGTCAACATCAAGCTGCCGCGCGAGACGATGGACTTCATCGTCGAGGACGCGCAGCTCGAATTCGCATTCGTCGACGACGGCGGAAAGGCATTGCTCGGCGACCGCGTGCCCTCGCTCAATTTCGACGATCACGGTCCGGCCGGCTTCGCCGCGACTATTGTGCCGACCGATGTCGCCACGGTGGAAGTGGAGGCCGATGAGATCGGCCAGATGCTCTACACCTCAGGCTCGTCGGGGCGGCCCAAGGGCGTGCCGCTGACGCATTCCGGCCAGGCCTGGGCGCTTTCGATGCGCGTCCCGGATATCCCGCCGGAGACGCGCTACATCATCGCGCAGCCCTTGTTCCACATGAACGGCCTGTTCTCGCTGAAGACGACCTTCGCCGCCAACGCCTCGGTCGTGCTGATGCCGGGCTTCGACACCCGCGCCTATATCGAGGCGCTGTCGCGCTACAAGGTGACGGACCTGATTGCGGTGCCGACGATGTTCGCGCGCATCGTCAAGGAAGCGGAACTGATCAGGTCGCTCGATTTCGCGTTGACCAAAATCGCGCTCGCCTCCGCGCCGACCACACTGGCGCTGATCGAGCAGGTGAAGGAGGCGTTTCCGGCTGCGGAGGTCGCGCTCGGCTACGGCACGACCGAGGCGGGGCCGGCGGTGTTCGGCCCCCATCCCGACGGCTTGAAGATGCCGCCGCTTTCGATCGGCTATCCGCTCCGTGAAGGCGAGTTGAAGCTCGTCGACAATCCGAACGGCGCCGGTCAGGTGCTGATGATGCGCAACCCCGCGGTGATGGCCGGCTATCGCAATCTGCCCGAGAAGTCCGATGAGGTGCTGCACGACGGCTGGTATTACAGCGGCGACGTGATGAGGCGCGACGAGAACGGATTCTTCTTCTTCGTCGGCCGGGCCGACGACATGTTCGTCTGCTCCGGCGAGAACATCTACCCGGTCGAGGTCGAGAAGATGCTGGAAGGGCATCCCGCGGTCCAGCAGGCGGCGGTGGTGCCGCTGGCCGACGAGGAGCGCGGCCAGATGCCGGTGGCGTTCGTGGTGCCGAAGGGAACGGCCGATATCCGTTTCGACGACATCAAGACATTCTCGCTGGCGCATGGCCCGGCCTATCAGCATCCGCGCCGCGTCAAGGTCATTCCCGAGCTGCCGTGGGCGGGCACCAACAAGATCGATCGCAAGGCGCTGATCGCGCAGGCGCGGGCGCTGGAAGCCGAACACGGCTGGTCGGAATAGGGGCAGGATCGCGGTGGACAGGCTCAGCGGCAAGGTTGCACTCGTTACCGGCGCGAGCCGCGGCATCGGCCGGGCCATCGCGCTGGAGCTGGCGGCAAACGGCGCGCTGGTGGCGGTCCATTACAATGCCGCGGCCGATGAGGCCGCGCACACCTGCGCGCTGATCGAACAGGCCGGCGGCCGCGCCTTTCCCGTCGCCGCCGATCTCGGCCAGTCGTCCGGTCCGCGGCAACTCGCCGACGCATTCGCCGCCGCGCTGCGGCAGCGCGGCATGGAGCCGGCCTTCGATATCCTCGTCAACAATGCGGGCATCGACAATCGCCGCACCATCGAGGAGGTGACGGAGGCCGATTTCGACCGCATGGTGCAGATCAATTTCAAGGCGCCGTTCTTTCTTATCCAGGCGCTGCTGCCGCAGCTCAACGATGGCGGGCGG
>JBEBWH010000126.1:0-8579 GCA_040392305.1 Bradyrhizobium sp.
CGTTATGCACCAGTTCGAGGCCGCGCTTGCAGCCCTCGCAGATGCAGCGGATCTGCCCGTCGGGCAACGCGGTGTGGCCGCCGTTGATATGGCCGACGATATCGGTGTCGGCCTCCAGCACGATATCCTTGTCGATCAGCCCGGAGCCGGGGATCGACGGGCCGCCGGTATGAATGGTGCTGTTCATGCCGTATTTGCGCGCCCACGCCACCATCTGGCGGGCGCTTGGTCCGTCCTTGATCGCGCCGAGGCCGACCTCGCCGAGCCAGCGGACGCCGGCTTCCGCCAGTTCCTTGAAGTCCTCCTCGACCATGCCGGGCTCGATCACCGGCGCGCCGGCGAGCACCTTGACCCCGCTCGGGCGGAACGCGTCGAAGGCGCGCTGAGCGAAGATCGCCATCGCCTTGAGCCCGGTCACGTCCTTCGGCCGACCTGGCGTGTGGACCTCGCCGGCGGAAATCATCGTTGTGACGCCGCCGTGAAGGCTCGAATCGATCCAGTTGAGCTGGCTCTGGCGCGGCGTCCAGTCGCCGGCCACGGGATGGACATGGCTGTCGATCAGGCCGGGGGCGAGGGTGGTGCCGTTGGCGTCGACCACCGTGGTCGCGCCGGCGGCGTCGATGTCCTTGGCGCGGCCGATCGCGGTGATGCGGCCGTTCTCGGCGATGATGGTATCGGCATCGAGGACGGGATTTTCGATGTCGCCGCTCAGAACCAGTCCGATATTACGGACAACTAATTTGGTGGGGCCTGCGTTGCCCTGCGGCTCGCCATGCGACATCTGAACTGCCTCCCAATGATGCAAGCTTCTGTTTATTAAACGATTTTGACCCGACTTGACGGAATGATCGAGTCGCGATATTCATTAGTATACAAATGATATAAAGCCTGCGCAACCGCCACGATTTAGACATATTCCGGCCTTTTCTCCCGGACAGCTCTTTTTGCAGCGCAATAACGCTGTTATGGATCGGATGCTATGAGCAATCTCAATCAGGAACACGTTCTCAGCGTGCATCACTGGACCGATACGCTGTTCAGTTTCACCACCACCCGCGATTCCTCGTTCCGGTTCCGCAACGGTGAGTTCACCATGATCGGCCTCAAGGTGAACGAGAAGCCGCTGCTGCGCGCCTACAGCGTCGCCAGCGCCAATTATGAGGATACGCTGGAGTTCTTTTCGATCAAGGTGCCGGACGGCCCGCTGACGTCGCGGTTGCAGCACCTCAAGGAAGGCGACCCGATCCTGGTCAGCCGCAAGGCGACCGGAACGCTGGTCATCGACAATCTCCACAGCGGTCGCAATCTCTATTTGATCGGCACCGGCACGGGGCTCGCGCCGTTCCTCAGCGTCATCAAGGATCCGGAGACCTATGAGCGGTTCGAGAAGGTGGTGCTGCTGCACGGCTGCCGCCATGTCCGGGAGCTCGCTTATGGCGAGATGATCCAGGACACGCTGCCCAAGCACGACCTGCTCGGCGAGTATGTCTCCAGCCAGCTGATCTACTATCCGACGGTGACGCGCGACCCGTTCCGCAACCGCGGCCGCATCACCGACCTGATCACCTCGGGCAAGCTGTTCGACGATATCGCCCTGCCGGTGCTCGACGCCGAATTCGATCGCGTCATGATGTGCGGCAGCCCGGCGCTGCTGCAGGACACCCGCACGCTGCTGCTGGAGCGCGACTTCGTCGAAGGCAATCACGGCGAGCCGGGACAGTTCGTGGTCGAGAAGGCGTTCGCCGAGCGCTGATCCACTCGTCGCAGCATCCGCATAAAAAAGCTCCGGGAAACCGGAGCTTTTTTATCGGGAATCGATGATGGCGACGGCGCGGGTCCAGCCCGCCGAGGCGCGTGCGATCTTCACCGGAAAGCAGCACACGGTGAAGCCGGTTGCGGGAAGTTGTTCCAGATTGTGCAGCTTCTCGATGTGGCAGTAACCGATGTGGCGGCCCGCCTTGTGGCCTTCCCAGATCAGCGAGGCGTCTCCGGTCGCGGCATATTTCTTCGCGGTGTGAACGAATGGCGCGTCCCAGCTCCAGGCGTCGGTGCCGGTCAGCCGCACGCCGCGCTCCAGCAGATACATCGTCGCCTCGTAGCCCATGCCGCAGCCGGACGGCACATAGTCGGGCTGGCCGTATTTCGCGCCGGCGCTGGTGTTGACGACGACGATCTCCAATGGTGACAGCGTGTGTCCGATGCGGGCGAGCTCGGCCTCGACCTCGGCGGCGCTGACGACATGCCCGTCGGGCAGATGACGGAAGTCGAGTTTGACGCCGGGTTGGAAGCACCATTCCAGTGGCACCTCGTCGATGGTCCAGCTCCGCTCGCCGCGATTCATCGTCGGATGGAAATGCCATGGCGCATCGAGATGGGTGCCGTTATGTGTCGAAAGCCGCACCTGCTCGACCGCCCAGCCCTGGCCGTCCGGCAGATCGTCAGCCGCAAGACCGGGAAAAAACGGCAGCATCGCTGCGAGGCTTTGCTGATGGTCGATATACGCGATGGCGGGGCCGGTGCCCGGCGGATCGGCGGCGACATCGTTCTGCAGCGGCACCGAAATGTCGATCAGCCTGCGCGTCATTGCCTCCCCCAACGCGAACCGGCCGCCGCCTAACGCACGGCGAAAGCGCGCGGCGCGCGAGCGGCATGGCCATCGATCAGTTTGTGCACGTCGGCGAGCGAGGGCAAGCCGGCCTCGTTGCCGAGATGTTGAATCTTGTGCGCGGAGGCGCCCTGCGCGAAGCGAAAATGGTCTTCCCAGCGCCGCGTCGGATCGGCGAGATAGGAATAGACATAGGCGCCGTGGAAGACGTCGCCGGCGCCGCTGGTGTCGATGATTTTTTCCGGCGGCACCGGCAGCGCGGGAAGCGTGCTGATGCGGCCTGTTTCGTCGTACCAGACCATGCCGCGCTCACCGAGCGTGACGCCGCCGATGCGGCAGCCACGGCCCTTGAGATAGTCGAGCATGCCTTCCGGAGTCAGTGCCATCTGTTCGCACAGCCGCTCGGCGACGATGGCGACGTCGATCAGCGCCAGCAATTCATGCGTGGTGTCGCGCAGGCCGCCGCCGTCGAGCGAGGTCAGGATGCCTGCTTCGCGGCAAAGTTTTGCGTAGTGCAGCGCGGCGTCGCTCTGATGGCCGTCGAGATGAAGCGCCCGGCAGCCGTTGATGTTGAGGGTCGGAAACGGATGCAGATAGTCGTCGTCGCGGCAGCGCACGATCGCGCGCTTGCCGTTATTGGGCATGATGAAAGACAGCGAGGAGGACCGCACCTTACGCGGATGCACCGGGATTGCGTATTTCGCCGCCATATCCACGAACATGCGGCCGAGCCAGTCGTCGGCCAGCGTCGCGATCAGGTCGGGCACGACGCCGAGCTTGGCGCAGCAGAACGCCGCCGTGACGGCGTTGCCCCCGAACGACACCGCGTAGGCGGAGGCGACGTGTTTTTCGTCGCCGGTCGGCATGTGATCGGTGAGAAAGGTGACGTCGATATAGGTTTGACCAATGAAAAGTGCCTGCATCGCGTCCGGTCCTGGCGTTGTCTGAGAAGGGTGCTGCGGCGAAGGCCTGTGGGTCGCCGGAAAATCACTTCCACAGGAAAAATCACTTCCACAGGAAATGAAAGGCGACAGCGATCAACACCATGGCGACAAAAATGAGGCCTACCGGCATATCCTTCTTCCGCGCCGGTGCGGCAGACTCGTTGCTCGCGCGCGTCACCTTCGGCCGCTTCAGCGGCGTGACATTGTTTGCGAAAGGGGCCGCCTCGTTCTCCTTCTGCACATGTTTGACCGGGGGTGGCAGCCCGGCGCCGCCCATCGCCTCGAAATAGGCGGCATAGATCATCTGGACGGTTTCCTCGGCGGCGTCCGTGTCGCTCATTCGCGAGCACAGCGAGCGATAGCGATCGAGGAAATCGCGGGCCTCATCGGACAGGCCATCGGCGCCGTTGAGCTTCACCATCATCTGCCAGGTGGCGAAATCCGCGCGTGCCTTGGTATCGGCACGTCTGGCGATGAGCATATCGGAAGCCTTGACCACGGTAAGTCCTCAAACCTCTATCGGCATGAGGTTACTCGGTTTGGCCGCGGGGATAAACCGCCTCGTGACCGGCGCGAATGCATGTCGCATTGCGCCGGTACGCAGCCATCAGTTCCCGGCACCGGAATGAATTCCGTTTCGCCGGGAACCTCCGCTCAAGCGGCCGCCTTGGCCTGCTGCAGGGTTGCAAGCGCACCCGCCACGGCGGCGACACGCGCGCCCTGAAAGCGGGCGACCTCGAGATCGTCGGCGGTCGGCGGGGTTGCCTGATTGAACGACACTGACGACGCGCCGTAAGGCGTGCCGGCCTTGAACAGCGAGGCGTCGGCATAGCCGGTCGGCACGATGATCAGGCCGAGATGCGCCAGCGGATTGTAAAGCGACAGCAGGGTCGACTCGTTCCCGCCATGGGTCGTGGACGACGAGCCGAAGACCGAGCCGGCCTTTCCGTTGAGCTTGCCTTGCGCCCACAGGCCGCCGAGGCTGTCGATATAGGCCTTCAGCTCCGAGGTGACTGATCCGAACCGGGTCGGCGTGCCGAACACGATGGCGTCGGCCCATTCCGCGTCGGCGGGCGTCGGCGCTTCATATTTGGCGTTGAGCGCGGCGGCCTGCTCGGCCCAGCCGGGCGCCTGCGCCATGATCTCCGGACCGACCACCTCGCGGGCGCGCCGCAGGCGGACTTCGGCGCCGCTGGCGCGGGCGCCTTCGGCAATGGCCAAGGCCAGCGCTTCGGTGACGCCGGAACGGGAATAGAAAGCAATGAGCACCTTGGGCTTCGACATGATCGCGACCTTTCTCTGGGTTTTCGTCTTGTTTCCATAGGTGGTGCTTTCTTCTTTTCTGAAAAGTGGGATAATATAGATCAAGATGATCGAGATTTTAGAATAGTGGAGCCGCGATCACCCACGCTGGATCAGCTTCTGGTCTTCCTCGCCATCGCGGAGGAGGGCAGCTTCGCTGCTGCCGCGCGCCGGCTGGGGCGGGCCACCTCCGTGATCAGCTACGCTATCGCCAATCTCGAAGCGCAGCTTGGCCTGCAACTGTTCGACCGCGATACCACCAAGAAGCCGCAATTGACCGAGGCGGGACGGGCGATGCTGGCGGACGCCCGGACGGTGGCCCTGTCGCTCGACAGTCTGCTGGCGCGGGCGCGGGGCCTGCAGGCGGGTCTCGAAGCGGAGGTCGCCTTCGTGGTCGATGCCATGGTGCCGATGCGGTCGCTGGTCCGGGTGTTCGACGCCTTTCAGTCGGCATATCCGACCGTGCCGCTGCGGCTTTCCGTCGAGGCGATGGGGGCGGTGGCGCAGAACGTGATCGACGGCGTCGTGGCGTTCGGCCTGAGCGGTCCGCTCGATTACGGGCCGGACGGGCTGGAGCGGCGTCAGATCGGAGCGCTCCGGCTGTTGCCGGTTGCGGCTCCTGCGCATCCGCTGGCGCGCTTTGCCGGCGCGGTGCCGACAAGGGAGGCGCGCAAGCATCTGCAACTCGTGCTGACCGATCGTTCGCAACTCACCGCAGGCCGTGAATTCGCCGTACTGGCATTGAAGACATGGCGGCTCGCCGATCTCGCGGCCAAGCATGCGCTGCTGCTTGCAGGGCTCGGCTGGGGCAGCATGCCGGAGGCGATGGTCGGTGACGATCTTGCGGCCGGGCGTCTTGTCCGGCTCAACATCGATACCTGGGATAACATCGTCTATCCGCTGCAGGTGGTGCATCGGCTGGATGCGCCGCTCGGGCCGGCGTCGGCCTGGCTGGTCGAGCAGTTGAAGGCGGCGCTGGCGTCGCCGCGCTGACCGGCATCCGCGGCTTCGTTGACTTCGGCATCGCCACCGCTAGATTCGTGACCAAGGCGGCTGTGTGGGCCGTTTCGAGGAGAGCCAGCTTGAAGTTGTGGCGCTTGATCCGGCCGAAGGGCCCTGCGTCTTCGCAAGACAGTATCGCCGCCCCGCTTCGACATTCGATCTTTCGTCGCATCTGGCTCGCAAGCCTGCTGTCGAATCTCGGCCTGCTGATCCAGGGCGTCGGCTCCGCATGGGCGATGACGGAAATGACCGCGGCGGCCGACATGGTCGCCCTGGTGCAGACCGCCTTGATGCTGCCGATCATGCTGATCTCGCTGCCGGCCGGCGCGGTCGCCGACATGTATGACCGCCGCATCGTCTCGCTGGTCTCGCTCACCATCGCGCTTGCCGGCGCGACGGCGCTGGCGGTGATGGCGTTTCTCGAACTGACGACGCCGTGGACGCTGCTGGCGTTCTGCTTCGTCGTCGGCAGCGGCATGGCGCTGTTCGGCCCGGCGTGGCAGGCGTCCGTCACCGAACAGGTGCCGGCGGAGACGCTGCCTTCGGCGGTGGCGCTCAACGGCATCAGCTACAACATCGCCCGCAGCTTCGGTCCGGCGATCGGCGGCATCGTCGTGGCGGCGGCCGGCGCGGTCGCCGCCTTCGTGCTCAACGCGGTGATGTATATCCCGCTGCTCGTCGTGCTGTTTCTGTGGAAGCGCAAGCAGGAGCCGTCGCGGCTGCCGCCGGAGCGGCTGCGGCGCGCCATCGTCTCGGGCGTGCGCTACATCGTCAATTCGCCGTCGATCCGCATCGTGCTGGTGCGCACCTTCGTGACCGGCTTCGCCGGCGGCTCGATCTCGGCATTGATGCCGCTGGTGGCGCGCGATCTGCTCCATGGCGGGCCGCAGATGTACGGCATCATGCTCGGCGCGTTCGGCATGGGCGCGGTGCTGGGCGCGCTCAATATCGGCGCGGTGCGGCGGCGGCTCAGCGGTGAGGCGTCGGTGCGCTGGTGCGCGCTGATCATCGCAGTGAGCACCGTCGTGGTTGCGGTGAGCCGGATGCCGGTCGTGACGGCGGCCGCGCTGGTCATTGCCGGCGCGGCGTGGATGCTGGCCGTGGCGCTGTTCAATATCGGCGTGCAGCTGTCGGCACCCCGCTGGGTCGCGGGGCGTTCGCTTGCGATCTTCCAGGCCGCGATCGCGGGCGGCATCGCGGTCGGCAGCTGGGTCTGGGGTCATGCCGCGGACGGTTTCGGGGTCGACAACGCGCTATTGATTTCGGGCGTGATGATGCTGGTCTCGCCGCTGCTCGGGATCTGGCTGCGGATGCCCTCCATCGGCGGCCCGAATGACGCGGCCGAGTGGCTGGCCGATCCCGAGGTGCGGCTGCCGCTGACCGGCCGCAGCGGCCCGGTGGTGATCGAGGTCGAGTATCGCGTCGATCAGCTCGATGCGCGGGCGTTTCACGGCTTGATGCAGCAGGTGCAACTCAGCCGTCAGCGCAACGGCGCCTATGGCTGGTCGATCGCCCGCGACATCGCCGATCCGGAGCTATGGACCGAGCGCTACATGTGCCCGACCTGGCTCGACTATCTGCGCCAGCGCAACCGGCCGACGCAATCGGAGCGGGCGCTGCATCAGCGCGCCATGAAGTTTCACCGCGGCCCGGAGCCGGTGCGGGTGCGGCGCATGCTGGAGCGGCCGTTCGGCTCGGTGCGCTGGAAGGAGGAAGCGCCCGATCGCGCCGCGATCGAGGTGATGACCATTCCGACTCACGCCAGCGGCGCGACGTAGCGCTCAGGTGGATTGCGGCAGCGTCTGGCGGTCGTCGCGCAACTGGCGTTTCAGCACCTTGCCGTTGGCGTTGCGCGGCAGCGGCGATTCGCGAAAGGTGATCGTCTCCGGCACCTTGTAGTCGGACAGGCGCGCCGCGCACCAGGCCCGCAATTGGTGCGCCTCCACCTCCGGCCGCCGCGCGACGACGATCGCGCGGACCCGCTCGCCCAGAACGGGGCAGGGATCGGGAATGACCGCGCTTTCGACCACGTCGGGGTGGCTGGCCAGCACGGATTCCACTTCAGCCGAATATATCTTCATGCCGCCGCGATTGATCATGTCCTTCTTGCGGTCGAGCACGCGGACGAAGTTGTCGGCGTCGAGGGTGCCGAGATCGCCCGAGCGCCAGTAGCCGGCCACCAGGTTTTCGGCGGTGGCCTGCGGATTATTCCAGTAGCCGCGAATGACCGAGGCCCCGTGGATCCATAGCTCGCCGACCTCGCCGCGCGGCATTTCGCGGCCGTCGTCGTCCATGATGACGATGCGCGCGCCGGGGCAGGGCAGGCCGACGCTATCGCTGTGGCTTGCGGTGAACTGCGGCGGGATGATGGTGCTCGGCGAGGTCGTTTCGGTGGCGCCGTAGGCGTTGATGAGCTTGAGTTGCGGCAGCTTCGTCGCCAGCCGGTCGATGGTCACGGTCGGCATCGGTGCACCGCCATAGCCGCCGATGCGCCACGCCGACAGGTCGTAACGGTCGAAATCCGCCTGCAGCAGGCAGAGATTGTACATCGCGGGCACCATGATGGTGTGCGTCATGCGCTCGCGCGCGGCGATGGTGAGAAACTCCGCCGCCTTGAACTCAGGCACGATGATGAGGGCGCCGGCGCAGCGCGCCATCGCCGCGATATTGGCGACGATGCCGGTGACATGGGCGAACGGGACCGCGGCGATCGAACGGTCGGCTGC
>JBEBWH010000127.1:0-8556 GCA_040392305.1 Bradyrhizobium sp.
GCCGACACGCCGGAGATACGCGAGAAGTTCCGCGCCTCGATTCCGCTCGGGCGCCTGTCCACGCCGCTCGACATCGCCAACGCGGCGCTCTGGCTGGCGTCGGAGGAGGCGGCCTTCATCACCGGCGTGGCGCTGGAGGTGGACGGCGGCCGCTGCATCTGAGCGGCCGTCCGGCTCACAGCGTCTTCAATAGCTCCGCGAGCTGGTCGGCGGCTGCGCCCCAGCCCTCGTGAAAGCCCATCGTCTCGTGCTCGGCCTTCGATTCGGCGGTCCAGTGCATGGCGCGCGCGACGTATTTCGTCCTGCCGCCGGGCAGCGCCTCGAACGTCGTCTCCGCGACCATGAAGGGCTTCCCGGCCGGCACCCAGCCCTCGGTGAAGGCGTCGGTGGTGACGATCCTGCGGTTCGGCACGATCTCCAGGAACACGCCCTCATTGGGATATTCCTTGCCGTCGGGGTCGCGCATCACGAGATTGGCGCGGCCGCCGGGGCGCAGGTCGTAGTCGATGCCGGCCACGCCCCACGGCTTGGGCACGAACCATTTGGCGAGCAGCGCGGGATCGGTCCACGCCCGGTAGACTTTTTCCGGCGGCGCGTCGAAGACGCGTTCCAGAACCAGCGCGAATTCGGGTGTCCTGGCCTTGGTGCTCATGTCGCTGTTCCTTCCTTCGGGTGATGTTGCAAGGACGGGCGAGCCGGGCGCGTGCCGACACCGGCCGTGGCTTTTTTCAGAACCGGTCGCCGGCCGCGTCGGCCATCAGCCGGTCGAGATGCAGGCGGATATGGGCTGCCTCGGCCGCGGAGCCGGCCAGCGCGATCGCCCGGTCGAAGGCCTCGCGCGCCTCGCCATCGCGGCCGAGCCGCATGAGATAGGCGCCACGCACGCCGTGGAAATTGAAATAGCTGCCGAGCTTTCCCGAAAGCGGCTCGACCATGTCGAGCGCCGCCTGCGGCCCGCGCGTCTTCGACACGGCGACCGAACGGTTGAGCGTGACGACGGGCGAAGGCTGCATGACCTCGAGCGTGGCGTAGAGGATGTCGATCTCCTGCCAGTCCGTGTCCGAGGCATGCGCCGCGCGGGCATGCAGCGCGGCGATCGCCGCCTGCACCTGATAGGGGCCGGGCCGGCGATGCCGCATCGCCTTGTCGATCAGCGCCAGCCCTTCGGCAATCATCTTGCCGTCCCAGCGTGAGCGATCCTGATCCTCCAGCAGCACGATCGCGCCATCGTCATCAAGCCGCGCCGGCGTGCGCGCATGTTGCAGCAACATCAGCGCCGCGAGCCCGGCAATTTCCGGCTCGGCCTGAAACAGCTTGAGCAGCAGCCGCGACAGCCGGATCGCTTCGTCGCACAGCGTGGCGCGCACATGCGCTTCGCCGCCGCTCGCGGAATAGCCCTCGTTGAAGAGGAGATAGATCATGGCCGCGACCGCCGCGAGGCGCTCGGAGCGTTCCACCGGCCCCGGCGCGCCATAGGGCACGGCCGCCGCGGCGACGCGCCGCTTGGCGCGGGTGATGCGCTGCTCCATCGCGCTTTCGGAAACGAGAAACGCACGCGCGATTTCCTTCACCGACAGCCCCGACACCACGCGCAGCGCCAGCGCGATCTGCTGCACGGCGGGCAATTCCGGATGACAGCAGATGAACAGCAGCCGCAGGAGGTCGTCGCGGTAATGCGCGTCATCGATCTGCTCGGCCAAGGCGGCGGCGGCGGCGCCGAGATCGGAGATCGCCTCGTCGTCCGGCAGCGGTTTCAGCCTTGCATTGCGGCGCACGCTGTCGATGGCGAAATTACGTCCCACCATGATGAGCCAGGCGGCCGCGTCGCGCGGCGGTCCATTTTGCGGCCAGCTTCTCAAGGCACGCAGGCAAGCCTCCTGAAACGCCTCCTCCGCGACATCGAGATCGCGGAAATAGCGCAGCAGCGCCGCAACTGCTTGCGGACGCGCGGAGGTCAGCGCGGCATCGATCCAGACCGGATCGGTCATGGAAACGCCCCTGGCATGAAGGTCGCGACCGGGCGGATTTCATAGGCTCCGCCCGGATTGGCGCGCGCCAGATCGTTGGCGATGGCGATGACCTCGTCGAGATTCTCGCAATCGACCACGTAGAATCCGAGCAACTGCTCCTTGGTTTCGGCGAATGGCCCATCAAGCACGAGCGGCGGGTCCTGATCCTTACGCAGCGTCGTCGCCGCCGTGGTCGGCATCAGCCGCGCCACCGGACCGAGCTTGCCCGCGGCCGCCAGCGGTTCGTGCACCGTCTTGAGGCGCGCCATGACGGCGGCGTCCTCCTCCTTGCTCCAGGCGCAGACGACGTCCTCGGAGTGGTAGCAAAGAATGGCGTATTGCATATCGATTTCCCTCGCGCTTGGAACAAGGACGCACGGGCCGGCCGAAGACCGACCATGCGGCGAGGAAAAAGTATGGAACGATCCACCGATCGCGCGCAATCGGCCGACGGTTCCCCAGCCTGTTCGCCGCCCATGTCGGAGTCGGAGCGGCGGCAGCGTCCTTGGCATGAAACAGGATAAGGAGCCCCGCCATGATGATCTCCGCCGCCACAGCTTTCGACCCCGAGCGCGAACTCAGCCTCACCCGCCTGATCGAGGCGCCCCGCGCCAGCATCTATCGCTGCTGGACCGAACCCGAACTGCTCAAGCAGTGGTTTGCGCCGAAACCGTTCATCACGCCGGTCGCGGAACTCGACGTCCGCGTTGGCGGCAGCAGCACGATCACGATGCGCGGTCCCGACGGCGCGGAATATCCGGCCAACGGCGTTTACCTGGAGGTCGTGCCGAACCGGCGGCTGGTTTCGACCGATGCTTTCACCCGTGCGTGGGAGCCCTCGGCCAAACCGTTTCTGACCATCATCATCGATCTCGCCGACGAGGCGGGCAAGACGCGCTATACCGCCCGCGCCCGCCACTGGTCGGTGGAGGATCGCAAGGAGCATGAGAAGATGGGCTTTCACGAGGGCTGGGGCATCTGCACCGATCAGCTCGCCGCCCTCGCCGCCGGAATCTGATCGCACCGACGAAAAGGCGAGGACAAAGCCCTCGCCTTTTCGCCTCCTCCAACTTCCGCGGGACCGGCTAAAGCGTTTTCGAGCGAAGCACGCCCCAAATATATCCTCGGGCTTGACCCGAGGGTGGAAACCGGTTCGCGTGAAGAAAACGCGTCAGATATAGAGCTCCGCTTCTGATTCCATCAGAAGCGGAAAAGCTCTAACCGACCGCGCCCTTCAACAGCCGCGCCACCACGGTCGGCCATCGCTTCCAGGTGGGCGTTTCCCGCACCAGACGGAAGCCGAGATTGCTCGGCGGCTTGCCGACCGCGCAGCCACCGGCGCGGGCGTCGCGGATGAAGTCGCTGACATAGGTGCGATGGCTGCCTTGCACGACGCGCACGCCGCAATTGACGGTCTGCGCGCCGTCCGCGCCGTTGAGATCGCGGCGGATGAAGCAGCTGTCGGTCCACTCCCAGACATTGCCGGCGAGGTCGAGCAGCCCGTTCTCGTTGATGCCGAAGCTGCCGACCGGCAGCGGCGCGCGCTCGGCGATATCGACGCGCTCGGATTCCTGCGTGTAGCGGGCGAGCCAGCGCTCGGCCGGATCGACGCCGCCCTCCGGCTGCACGTCGTCATGCCAGCGGCTGCCGGCGGCGAAGGCCCATTCCTGGTCGGTCGGAAGCCGATAGGTGACGCCGAGCTTGCCGCTCAGCCATGTCGCATAAGCCTTGGCGTCGCGCCAGCTCACATTGACGACGGGCTGATCGGCCGGCGCGCGGGCATCGATGGCAATGCGCGGGCAGGCCTGCTCGTTCACACAGCGCTGATAGTCGGCGATCGTGACCTGATGCAGCATGATCGCCAGCGGGCGGTCGAGAGAGGTCGTCTGCAGCGGCGGGTTGGTTGGCCGCCCGTCGCGGCTGAAATCGCCCGCGGGCCGGTAAGCGAACGACTGCGGCTGCAACTCGACCAGCGCGGGCGCCTCGATGTCGCCGACCACCGCCTGATGGCGCGGCTGATCGAAGGCCAGCCAGAGCGCAACCGGTGCGGACAGAATGACCGCTCCTGCCATGCCCCACATCACGAACCGAACGATGTCTTTGCCTTGGATCGCGGTCATGGCACACCTCGCCGCTCAGAAGGGGAAGTCAAGTCGGGCGCACTTGCGATGCGCCCGGCTTGCGAGCCCGGTTATCCGGGGTTGGCCGCCGCCTTCAGTGCGCCCTGCACCTGCGGCGGGATCGGGGCCGGCGGCTTGACCTGCTTCATCAGGTCGTCGTTCCACTTGCCCTCGACCTTGATGTGGGCGGTGGCGCCAAGCTCGGCCGCCTCGATCAGGTTGTGGTTCACGTAGGCGTAGATGCCGGGCTGCTTGAAGGTGTAGAGCGCAGCGCCCGCAGATCCGCCCCGGATGAACCAGGTCTCGAGGTTCTTCTCCGGCGGGTTGGCGAACTTGCCGGTCTCCCAGACATAGTCGCCGTGTCCGCCGATCAGGTGCGGCCGGGTGTCCCGGTTGGCCTGAGAATGCACGATCATCACGGTCTCGCCGACCTTGGCGGTCATCGCATTCTTGCCGGTCAGGGCGCCGACCTTGCCGTTGAACACGACGTGGGTCGGGGTCAGCTTGCGCATCACCTCCAGCGTGTCGGCATAAGACTCGCCGACCGTCTCGTAGTCCTTATACTTGCCGTTCTCGTCGCGCGGCACGTAAAGGTCATACTCGCCGACATAATAGATCTTGTCGTACTTCAACGCCTTGCCCTCGGCGCTCTTCAGGCCCTCGCGCGGCAGCACCATGATGGTGCCGCTCATGCCGGACACGACGTGCCAGGGGATCATGCCTTCCGGCGCGCAGTGATAGACGAAGGTGCCGGTCCGATCCGCCTTGAAGCGCAGCACCACCTGCTCGCCCGGATTGATGTGGGTGAGCGCACCGCCGCCCAGCGCACCGGTCGCCGCGTGGAAGTCGATATTGTGCGGCATGGTGTTGGTCTCGGGGTTGACCAGCGTCAACTCGACGTAGTCGCCCTCGTGCACCACCATCATCGGGGCCGGCATGCTGCCGTTGAAGGTCATGGCCTGGAAGGTCGTGCCTTCATCGTCGATGACGACCTTCTTTTCTTCGATGACCAGCGTGAACTCCTTGATCATCGGCCCCTTCTTGGTCGCCTGCTCGTGCGCGTGCACGAACGGCGGGGCGACCAGCGTCACCTTCTCGCGCGGCAGGTTGAGGTCCTGTGCCAGCGCGGGAGCTGTCATCATCAGGGCGGTCATCGCGACGGCGCCCATCAGTGCGTTTCTGCGAGTGATCATGGCGAACCTCATTTGGCCTCGATTGAACTGTCGCCACCTTAGCGGCTGCCGTCGCCCGCTCGTTGCGCTGCCGCAAATTCATGACACGTCGATGCATGTTTTGGTGTATGGCGATATCGGATGCTTCGGAGATCACCATGGGTACCATGTCGCAGCTTCGGGCCTACCAGGGCCACCCCCTGCTGTCCTACGGGTTTCGCCCGTTTTTCCTGTTCGGCGCACTCTATGCGGGGCTGGCGGTGCTGGCCTGGCTGCCGATGTTCTATGGCGAACTGGCGCTCTCCTCCGCACTCTCGCCGCTCGACTGGCACGTCCACGAGATGCTCTATGGATACCTTCCGGCGGTGATCACCGGCTTCCTGTTCACCGCGATTCCGAACTGGACGGGACGGCTGCCGATCAAGGGCGGACCGCTGCTGGCGCTGCTGCTGGTCTGGGTCGCGGGCCGCATCGCGGTGACGTTTTCCGCCGGGCTCGGCTGGGCCGTCGCGGCGCTGATCGACTGCACCTTTCTGGCGCTGGTCGCGGCGATGGCGGCGCGCGAGATTTTCGCCGGCAAGAATTGGAGCAACCTCAAGATCGTCGTGCTGCTGACGCTGCTGTTCGTCGGCAACGCCGCGTTCCATATCGAGGCGCAGATGCAGGGCCACGCGTGGTACGGCACGCGCGTCGGCATCGCCGTCGCCATCGTCCTGATCATGGTGATCGGCGGCCGCATCATTCCGAGCTTCACGATCAACTGGCTCAAGCGCAACAATCCCGGACGCCTCGCCGCGCCGTTCGACCGCTTCGACCTCGCCGTGCTCGCCGTGAGCGTGGCGGCTTTCGCGGTGTGGCTGGTGTGGCCCGCAGGCGAAATCAGCGCGGCGTTTCTCGCCGGCGCCGGGCTCGCCAATATCGTCCGCCTCGTACGCTGGGCCGGCGACCGCACCCTGCGCGACCGCCTGCTGCTGATCCTGCATATCGGCTACGCCTTCGTGCCGCTCGGCTTCCTGCTGATGGCGGCGGCCAGCCTCGGCATGATTGCCGAAAGTGCTGCGATCCACGCCTGGACGGCGGGAGCCATCGGCGTGATGACGCTCGCGGTGATGACGCGCGTCAGCCTCGGCCACACCGGACGGGCATTGAACGCCGCGCCCGTCACGCAACTCATCTACGTCGTGATTCTCGTCGCGGCGCTCGCCCGCATCTGCGCCGCGCTGCATCCGCAGCTCGGCACGCCGCTGCTCTATGTTGCGGCGCTCGCATGGGTGACGGCGTTTCTCGGATTCGTGGTGGCGTTCGGTCCCGTCCTGATGCGCGAGCGCTACAAGAAATAGCCGCTATCTCGGCGCGGCCGCGATGCGGGTAAGGTCGGCCGTCAGGCGATCGAGCGCCGCGGTGAGCGAAGGGCCGTCGCAGACGGTCAGCACGTCGGGAATGGCGATGCGCTTGTGCATCGGATAGAGCTTCTCAAGCGCCGGATGCAGCAGAAACGCCTGCCCCTGATCGACCGCGACGTCGCCCTCCTCCGACACCACAAGCAAATCGGGCCTGAGCTTGATGACGGCTTCCAACGGCTGGAAACCACCCGCAGCGACGCCCAGCTCGCCCGCGATATTGGTCAAGCCCACCGCCTGCAACAGCGCGCCCAGCAGCGAGTGCTGCCCGGTGATCCAGCCGCGCCGCGACACCGCCAGCACCCGCAGCGGATGACGCGCGGCAACAGAGCGGGCACGCGCGATGGATTCGTCGAACCGCGCGATCTCGGCGCGCGCGCGCTCCGGATGGCCGACGAGATCGCCCATCAGGCGGATGTTGCGGCGGACGTCGTCGAGCGATTGCGCGACCGCGAACTCCACGACGCGCTGGCCCATTTGTTTGAGCATCTCGCGCGTCGCGCGTCGGCTGAACGCCCCCGCAACGACGACATCCGGCTTGAGCATCAGCACGTCTTCCGCCTCTCCCGACAGGCGGCGGAAGTTTCTCGCGCGCTCCGCCAGCCAAGAACTGGCCGGATCGCGCGCATAGGGACTGAGGCCCGCGATCTGCTCGGGATCGGCCAGCGTCAGCAAAAGCTGATCGGTGCAGACATTGATCGAGGCGATGCGCGGCGCGGCCTGCGCGCTCATCGCGCCATTCATGATCAGCGCCGCCGCCAGCACGAGCGATCGCGGCCGCGCCCTCATGGCAGGATTTCCGACCACGGCACGATGATGCGCCCGCCATCGTGCTCGGCGCGAAACGCGCGCACGCGAAACACCTCGGCGAGGATGTCGTCCGACAGCGCCTCCGCCACCGGCCCCTGCGCAATGAGACGCCCGCCGGCAAGCACCAGCACACAATCGGCGAAGCGCGCGGCGAGCCCGAGATCATGCGTCACGACGATCACCAGCGCGCCGTCATCGGCGGCGCGCCGCAGCACGGCCATCACTTCGATCTGATAGCGCGGGTCGAGCGAAGCGATGGGTTCATCGGCAAGAATGATCGGCGCTTCCACCGCCAGCACCCGCGCCAGCGCCACACGGCTGCGCTCGCCGCCCGACAGTTCGGTGACGGGACGGTCGGCGAACGCCTCGACATCCGCCGCCCGCATCGCGCGCGCCACCGCCGCGGCATCGCCCCGCGGCAGCCGCGCGGGATCGGTCGCGCCGTGCGGATAGCGCCCCAGCGCCACGATATCGCGCGCCGGCAGCGGCCAGTGCACGACATGCCCCTGTGGCAGATAGGCGAAATGCCGGGCGCGATCGCGGATCGACATCGATGCGAGCGCCTGCCCCCCGATCGCGATGTCGCCGTCCGCGCCGATCAATCCGGCCAGCGCGCGCAACAGCGTCGTCTTGCCCGCCCCGTTCGGCCCGACCAGCGCCACGAGCTGGCCGCGCGGCAAGGCGAGCGAGACGTCGCGCAACACCTCGCGGCGGCCAAGCCGGACATCGAGCCCCCGCGCCGTGAGATAATCGGCCGCGCTCATACCACGCCTCCGCCCAATGCGCGGCGCTCGCGAAGGATCAGATACAGGAAAAACGGGACGCCGATGATGGCGGTCAGCACACCGACCTTGATGTTTGTCGCCGAGGGGATCAGCCGCACCGCGATGTCGGAGGCAAGCAGCAGCGCCGCGCCGCTGAGCGCGCTCGGCACCATCAGCCGGCCGGGGTCGTGACCGAAAATCGGACGCATCAGATGCGGCGCGACCAGGCCGATGAAGGCGATCGTGCCGGTGACGGCCACCGCGCCGCCGACGCCGAGCGC
>JBEBWH010000128.1:0-8547 GCA_040392305.1 Bradyrhizobium sp.
GCTTGCGCGTCGGGCGGCTGATGGACGAGGGCAAGATGGCCCCGGAGATGATCTCGATCGTCAAGCGTAACAATTGCGGCAAGGCGCTCGACATCGCCCGGCAGGCGCGCGACATGCACGGTGGCAACGGCATCTCCAGCGAATTTCACGTCATGCGCCACGCGCAGAATCTGGAGACGGTGAACACCTATGAGGGCACCCACGACGTACATGCGCTGATCCTCGGCCGCGCCATCACCGGCATCCAGGCGTTCTCGTAAGGAGCAGGGACCGGAGCGGTCTCACATTCGATGGAATGGATTTTGCGATGTCATTGCCGGGCTTGACCCGGCAATCCATCTTTTCTCAAATGAATCGATGTGCGGATCAGTCCGCACGCAACGAATCGATCAAAGGCTCAACGGCTGGAGCGGCTGTCAGGCCGGGCTTGACCCCGGCGTCGGCGCCGCGACCTGAGCGAGCACCAGGCCAGATAATCCCATGTCCGACACCGACGACGTTCCGTTCAATCGCAATTTCCCGCTGCGGCCCGGTCTCGTCGAGGGCGTCGTGCCCGGCGTGCGTCGCGTGTTGTGCAACAATCCGAGCCCGTTCACCTTCACCGGCACCGTGAGCTACATCGTCGGGCGCGGCAATGTCGCGATCATCGATCCCGGCCCCGACGACGAGATGCATGCGCAGACGCTGCTCGACGCCGTGCGCGGCGAGAACGTGACGCATATCGTCGTCACCCACACCCATCGCGATCACTCGCCCAACGCCGCGCGGCTCAAGGCCGCGACCGGCGCGCCGATCTATGCCGAGGGACCGCATCGCGCCGCGCGGCCGCGCTACGAGAGCGAGAAACTGTCGTCGGAGTCCGGCGCCGATCGCGATTTCCGTCCCGATATCGCCGTGCGCGATGGCGACGTGATCGAAGGCAACGGCTGGCGGCTTGAGGCCATATCCACGCCGGGGCACACCGCCAATCACATGGCGTTCGCCTGGGGCGAGCACGACGTGCTGTTCGCCGGCGATCACGTCATGGGCTGGTCGACCTCGATCGTCGCGCCGCCCGACGGCTCGATGGTCGATTACATGGCCTCGCTCGAACGCCTCGCCGCGCGCCCCGAGCAGCTCTATCTCTCCGGCCACGGCCCGGAAATCCCGGACGCGCCGCGTTATGTGCGCCATCTCGCGCGCCATCGCCGTGCGCGCGAGGCGTCGATCCTGCACCGGCTCGGCAAGGGCGCGGCGGATATCCCGACCATCGTGCGCGCAAGCTATATCGGCATCGATCCGCGGCTGGTGAATGCCGCCGGCTATTCGGTGCTGGCGCATCTTGAGGATCTCGTTGCGCGCGGCGTCGTCGCGACCGACGGCGATCCGGTGATCGAGGGCACCTATCGTCTGGCGTCGCCCCTCGCCGGCTGAGCCTTGCCGGCCTGCCCCTTGGCCGGCTGGCCCTTGCCCTGCTGGGTCTTGGCGGGCTGCCCCTTCGGCGATTTGGCCGACGTCGCCGGGCCTTTCTCGGGGCGGCTGTTTTCGATGTTGCTGGCGGCCGTGTTGAGGTCGTCCATGAAGCGAATGATGCGCGCCGCGTTCGAGCCGAGATCGGCGTCGAAATAGCGCGACGAGGAGCGCATATCGACCCGCGAGCCGTCGCTGTCGGGCGCGACGCGGATCGCGACGTCTTCGCGGAATCCCATGATCGGCGTGCGCGCCACGGCTTCGATGTGTCCGCGCAGGGCGGGCGGCTGCGGCGGCCGCGCATCGACGACGAGCCACTTGCGCTTGTTGACGATCGCCATGGCCGCGTCATAGGCCTTCTGCGGCGGGATATCGAGCGCGGCCGGTTCGACGTCGGGATAGGCGATGCGCTGCTGCTCGGCGGAATAGAGCCCGGCATAGACGGCCGGGTTGGCGCCGTCGGCGGCGCGCAGCCGCACCAGCACGTCGAAGCGCGGCGGATCGATCGGGTCGGTAGTGATGTCGTGGATCTTCGGCAGCTTGTGATAGTGCCAGCCGAGATAGGCCGGATAGGCGAGGATCAGAAGCGACAGGATCAGCGCGGTGGCGATGCGGCCGAGGCCGCGCGCGCCGCTCTGCCAGATCGCCGCGAAGCCTGCGAAGGCGAACAGGATGGCGAGCCCCGCGAGCGCCAGCGCGCCGAGAAAGGTCATCAGCGCCGGGCGGTATTCGAGAAAGCCGAAACGCACGATGCCGACCGATAGCGTCACCGCGACCAGCGCGAACACCGCCAGTCGCCGCGACCATGCCGCGAGCGCCGAGACGGGTTCCTGAAGGTAGGGAGCGGAGAACCTGCGGGCCATGATCGATCGCTGTCGAGTGCTTCGGGCGGCACGCGCCGCCGCGCGCATGCCTACCCTATTTTCCGCTCCGGCAAAACGCCGGACGGCTGCCTCGATGAGGGATCGGTCTCGGTTAACGCCGCGAATTCGGCGGCGAGGAAGTCGAGCAGCGCGCGGACCGACGGCAGCAGCCCGCGGCGCGACGAAAACACCGCGTGCACGATGCCCGCGCGCGGCGCCCAGGCCGGCAGCACGTCGACCAGCGTGCCATCCCTGAGATCGTTGCCGATCACCATCGTGGGGAACTGGGCGAGGCCGATGCCGTTCAGCGCGGCGAAGCGCAGCGCCACCATGTCCTCGGTGATCAGGCGGGGCGCGTAGGGGATCAGCGCGCTCGCGCCGTCCGGGCCTTCGAGGCACCATTCGTGGCGCTGATGCGCCGGGCCCCAGCCGAGGCTCGGCAGACCGGCGAGGTCGGCCGGCACCAGCGGGGCGGTCCGATTTTTCAGCAGCGACGGCGCCGCCACCAGCCGCTGCGCGCTTTTCGCCAGCACGCGCATCACGAGATCGTTGTCCTCCAGCGGGGGAAAGCGCACCCGCAGCGCGATGTCGACGCCTTCGGCGATGACGTCGACGCGGCGCGGCGTGCTGTCGAGATGCACCTCCACGTCCGGGCATTCCGCCATGAAGCGGGCGATCATCTCGCCGACCTGAAAATACAGCAGCGGCGGCGGGCAGCTGATCCGCACGATGCCCTGCGGCGTGGTGCGCGAGCGCTCGATCAGCTCCTGCGCGGCCTCGGCCTCGACCAGCATGGCGACGCAATGGCGGTAGTAGTCCTGGCCGATCTCGGTGACGGCGAAGCGCCGCGTCGAGCGCTGGATCAGCCGCACGCCGAGCCGCCCTTCGAGAGCCGCGACGCGGCGACTCAGCCGCGATTTCGGCACGCCGAGGGCACGGGCGGCGGACGCGAAGCCGCCGTGATCGACCACCTGCACGAAGAAATAGAGGTCGTTGAGGTCCTGCATATCGTTCCACCAATAGAACGGTGAGACCCGATATTGCCATCTACCCGGTTATTTGTCCCGTTCATATTCTCCATCGCAACGGACGCGGCCCTCCGGTCGCGCCATAGGAGAGACGATCATGAGAAAGGTTCTGGGCGTTTTCAGCGGTCCCCGGCCGCACTGGGTTGGCGACGGCTTTCCGGTCCGCTCGCTGTTCTCGCATGCGAGCCACGGCCAGCATGTCAGCCCGTTTCTGCTGCTGGATTATGCCGGGCCGGCCGATTTTACCCCGGCCGAGCGGCCCCGCGGCGTCGGCGTGCATCCGCATCGCGGCTTCGAGACCGTCACCATCGTCTATCGGGGCGAGGTCGAGCACCGCGATTCCACGGGGAACGGCGGCCTGATCGGGCCGGGCGACGTGCAGTGGATGACGGCGGCGTCCGGCATCCTGCACGAGGAGTTCCACTCGCGCGCCTTCACGAAGACGGGCGGCACGCTGGAAATGGTGCAGCTCTGGGTCAACCTGCCGGCCAGGGCGAAGAACGCCGAGCCCGGCTATCAGACCCTGCTCGACGCCGACATCCCGGTGGTCGATCTGCCGGACGGCGCGGGGCGGCTGCGGGTGATCGCCGGTGCGTTCGACGGCCGCAAGGGGCCGGCGAAGACCTTCACGCCGATCGACATCTACGACGTGAAGCTCAACCGCGACGGCGCCGTGACGCTCAACCCGCGCGAGGGCCACACCGTCGCGGTGGTGGTGCTCAAGGGCACGGTGCTGGTCAACGGCGCGGAGATCGCGCGCGAGGCGCAGTTCGCGCTGCTCGACCGCGACGGCGGCGCGGTGACGATCGAGGCCAACAACGGGGCCTCGGTGCTGGTGCTGTCCGGCGAGCCGATCGACGAGCCGGTGGTGATGCACGGTCCGTTCGTGATGAACACGGCCGACGAGATCCGGCAGGCCATGGTCGATTTCCAGAGCGGCCGCTTCGGCACTCTGGAGCCGGTCGCGGCTGACGCCTGACCAACCACGATACGGGAGGCGGCTTGCCGCCTCCCGTTTTTTCTTTCCTCAAACCATATCGAAGGAGAATGACGATGGCGAAGACCTATAACCGTCTCGACAAGGATCAGGCAGCCCTGCTTCTGGTCGATCATCAGGCCGGCCTCCTGTCGCTCGTGCGCGATATCGAGCCTGACCGCTTCAAGAACAACGTGCTGGCGCTGGCCGATCTCGGCAAATACTTCAATCTTCCGACGATCCTGACCACGAGCTTCGAAGACGGTCCCAACGGTCCGCTGGTGCCTGAACTGAAGGAGATTTTCCCCGACGCGCCCTACATTGCGCGGCCGGGTCAGATCAACGCCTGGGACAATGAGGATTTCGTCAAGGCGGTGAAGGCGACCGGGCGCAAGCAGCTCGTCATTGCCGGCGTCGTCACCGAGGTCTGCGTGGCGTTTCCGGCGCTCTCGGCGATTGCGGAAGGGTTCGAAGTGTTCGTCGTCACCGACGCTTCCGGCACCTTCAACGAGATCACCCGGCATTCGGCGTGGGATCGCATGTCGCAGGCCGGCGCGCAGTTGATGACCTGGTTCGGCGCGGCCTGCGAGCTGCATCGGGACTGGCGCAACGATATCGAGGGATTGGGGGCGCTGTTCTCCAACCACATTCCCGACTATCGAAACCTGATCAGCAGCTATACCACTCTCACTGCAGCGAAGACGGCCGCGTGAGCCGCGGGAGCCTCGCGTGCGGAGGAGGCCGTCCGCCGTCCGCGCGCCGTCGCGGTCAGGCGTGCGCCCGGACCACTTTGAGGGTCGGTTTGGCGGGGTGCGGCGGCGGCTTGCCGTCGAGGCTGACGCCGTCGCGGCCCTGGGCCTTCACCGTATAGAGCGCGCGGTCGGCCCGGGCCAGCATCTCGCCTTCGGCGGTGTCCGATGACCAGGCCGCGACGCCGATACTGACCGTCATGGCGATCGTTTCGCCCTGCCAGCGCAGCGGCGCGTGCCGCACCGCATGCGCGATGATCGCCGCGAGCGCCGCGGCGTGGGTGCCGTCGGTTTCCGGCAATATGATGCAGAACTCGTCGCCGCCCAGCCGCGCCAGCAGATCGTTCTTGCGGATCTGCGCGGTCACGGTGTCGGCGAAGTGGCGCAGCGCGGCGTCGCCGGCGCCGTGGCCGTAGCTGTCGTTGAGCTGTTTGAAGTTGTCGAGGTCCATCATCAGGAGCGCGAAAGCCCGATGGGTGCGGGCCGAGCGCGCCTCTTCGTCGGCGATGCGCTCAAGCAGGCGGCGGCGATTGGGCAGGCCGGTCAGTTCGTCCTCGATGGCGAGCGCCGCGACCTCGTTGCGCAGGCGATCGATGGTCATGATCGCGAAGCCGAAGTTCCACAGCACGCCGCTGAAGATCACGCCCAGCAGCGCGTAGGCCTCGATGCGGCGATAAAGCTCCTCCGCGATCAGGCCTTCCGCGAGCGCGAAATTGAACGTGGTTTCCGCCGCGTGTCCGAGCACGCCGACGATCATCGCGCTCGCGGCGATCCAGGCCCCGAGTTTGCGCCGCTGCGGATGCAGCAGGACGATGGCGCCGAGCAGCATCGGGATCGACTGCGCCACCGCATAGACGAGGTTTCGCCCCTGGCTGTTGTCGAAGGTGACGTAAAGCGCGATCAGGCTCGCTGCGGTGATGATTGCGCTGGTCAGCATCCCGCCGGATTCGCGGTAGAAGCGCCGGATGCCGACCCAGAACAGGCAGAACCCGAAGATCACCAGCCCGTTGCCGAGGACGGCCGCGAGCACCGGCCCGCCGCCATTGCCGTGCAGCGCCATCACCGCGCCGCCGACCATCGTCAGCAGGCAGCCGGCCAGCCAATAGCGCGCCGCGAGGAACGAGCGATAGGAATAGGCCACCGCCGCCCAGATGACGGCGACGGTCATCGAGTTCAGCAGGATGACGATGTACAGGGTGAGAATATCGAATGTCATTCCAGCGTCGCGAAGCGTATTCCAGTCGGTCTCGTTTAGACGAAGGCGCGTAATGAACGTTCAACGCGGCAGTTCAAATTGTGGGGATTGCTGCGTGAACTCGCTAACCGCGATCCGGTTAATTCCATGCGCTACGCAATAGGGCAACAAAAAGGCGGCGCAAATGCGCCGCCTTCGATATCGTCCGGTGGCCCCTGGCGGGGGCGAGGGGATCAGGCCGCGGCCGTCGGCAGCGTATAGCCCTTGAACTGGTCGCGCAGCGCGGTTTTCAGGATCTTGCCGGTCGCGGTATGCGGGATGGCGTCGACGAATGTGACGTCGTCCGGCATCCACCACTTGGCGATCTTGCCATCCATGAACTTGAGGATTTCCTCGGGCGTTGCCGTCTGGCCCTCCTTGAGCTGGACGATCAGAAGCGGCCGTTCGTCCCATTTGGGATGGTGCACGCCGATCACCGCGGCTTCCGCTACCTTCGGGTGGCCGACCGCCAGATTCTCCAGGTCGATCGAGGAAATCCACTCGCCGCCGGACTTGATGACGTCCTTCGAACGGTCGGTGATGCGCATATAGGCGGTCTTGTCGATGGTCGCGACGTCGCCGGTGTCGAAATAGCCCTCGTCGTCGAGGATCGGATCGTCGACGCGATAATAGGCGCGCGAGATCGCCGGTCCGCGCACCTTGAGGCGGCCGAAGGTCTTGCCGTCCCACGGCAGCCGAGCGCCGGCGTCGTCGGTGATCTTCATCTCGACCATGAACGGCGGATAGCCCTGCGTCGACAGCACCTTGATCTTGTCCTCGCCGGTGAGGCCGGCATATTCCGGCTGCAGCGAGCCGACGGTGCCGAGCGGGCTCATCTCGGTCATGCCCCAGGCATGACGCACCTCGACCCCCATGTCGTCGAAGGCCTTGATCATCGACGGCGGCATCGCCGAGCCGCCGCAGATCAGCACCCGCAGATGCGGCAGCTTGAGATTGTTGGCGGCCATGTATTGCAGCAGCATCAGCCACACCGTCGGCACGCCGGCGGTCATCGTCACCTTCTCGGTGTCGAGCAGTTCGAACACCGAGGCGCCGTCGAGCTTGGCGCCGGGGAACACCAGCTTGGTGCCCTGGCTGGGCGCGGAGAAGGCGATGCCCCAGCTGTTGGCATGGAACAGCGGCACCACCGGAAGCATTGTATCCTTCGCGCGCGAGCCGAGCGCGTCGGGATTGTTCGCCATCATGGCGTGGAGGACATTGGAGCGATGGGAATACAGCACGCCCTTGGGATTGCCGGTGGTGCCGGAGGTGTAGCACATCGCCGCGGCGGTGTTCTCGTCGAAGGTCTTCCAGGCGAAGTCGCCATCGACCTCGTTGATCCATTCCTCATAGGCGACGGCGTTCTTCAGCGTCGTCTGCGGCATGTGCTCCTTGTCGGTGAGCACGATGAAGCGCTCCACCGAGGGCAGCTTGTCGGCGAGCTTTTCCAGGAGCGGCACGAAGGTGAGATCGGTGATCATCATGCGGTCTTCGGCATGATTGACGATCCAGGCGATCTGGTCGGGAAACAGGCGCGGGTTCACGGTGTGGCAGATCGCGCCGATGCCCATGATGCCATACCAGCATTCGAGATGGCGCCAGGTGTTCCAGCCGATGGTGGCGATGCGATCGCCGAGCTTGACGCCCTCGCGGTCGAGCCGCTGCGCCACCTTCAGGGCGCGGGTGCGAATCTGGCTGTAGTTGGTCCGGTGGATCGGCCCTTCCACCGATCGCGTGACAACTTCGCGCGCGGGGTGGATCATGGCAGCGTGATCGATGATCCGCTGACACAGCATGGGCCAATCTTGCATCAATCCGCGCATTCGAACGTTCCTCCTGATCCTTCTAATCGTGCGGTCCCTGCAAGGGATTGCGGGGAAGTTTAGCGTGCCGGCCGACAAGCGCAAATGCCCTTGTGGTCGGATTGACCGCGTATCCCGCGCCGTGGTTGGGTCATGGTCCGTCGGCGTTTTTCTGCGTGTCGGGGTCGCTGTCGCGCAGGCGGCCGTTCCGCTGCCGCGGCCGCGCCCGCCGGGACTTGCGGCGCAACCGCCGGGGCCGGCAGCCGCGCCGGCGCCGGACGACGCGGCCGCGCCTTCGGCCTGCCGCCGCGCGCTCGACGACACCATCGCCATTGCGCCCGCCATCGCGCCGATCGCCGGTCCCGGCGAGTGCGGCGGCGGGGATCGGGTGCGGCTTGAGGCGATCGTGTTGCCGGCCCGGCGGCGCGGTGCGGGGCCGCCGGCCG
>JBEBWH010000129.1:0-8462 GCA_040392305.1 Bradyrhizobium sp.
GCGCGCTCCTGTATGTCGACGGCAGCAACGATTTCGGCCCCGACGAGACGGTGCGAGCCGTTATCGGCAGCGGCAAGACCTGACGCGCTTTCGCGCGACATCCCTCCCGGACCTGGAGTTTTTCATCGTTTCCCCGAAGCGATGAAAGACCCCCGGCGGCGTGACCGCGACATCCGAGGCGGCCTGCTTGCGCCAGCGCAAGCTGCGCTGAAATGCCGTTTCCCTCCGCCGCCGCCATGCTCTAGTGTGATGGTTCAGAAGTTCGCTTCATTGCTTATGCGATATCGTCGGGCGCGCTTCCGAACCCAAACCAACGCGAAACCAATAACTTGCCGGCCCTCCTGCGTGCCAAAGCCAGCCTCAAAGGGCTGAACGATGATGCCGGGCGCGCCACCGGATCGCCGGCAAGGAACGTCGAGCCTGCCGCATACGAGTTTCTGACCATGCTTCTCCCCGACCAGATCGAAGGCCGCAAACAAACCGCGCAGCGCTGGTTCGAGCAGCTGCGCAACGAGATTTGCGCCGCCTTCGAGCAGCTTGAGGACGACGCCCCGGCCGCGCTCTATCCGGGCGAGGCGGCGCGCTTCGTTCGCACGCCGTGGGCGCGCACCGATCACACCGGCGCGCCGGGCGGCGGCGGCGTCATGTCGATGATGCATGGCCGCCTGTTCGAGAAGGTCGGTGTGCATACCTCGACGGTCCATGGCGAATTCGCCCCCGAATTCCGCGCTCAGATTCCCGGCGCGGCCGACGATCCGCGCTTCTGGGCCTCCGGCATTTCGCTGATCGCGCATATGCGCAATCCGCATGTCCCGGCCGTCCACATGAACACCCGGTTCGTCGTCACCACCAAGGCGTGGTTCGGCGGCGGCGCGGATCTGACCCCGGTGCTCGACCGCCGCCGCACCCAGGACGACCCCGATACGATCGCGTTTCACGCCGCCTGCAAGGCGGCCTGCGACGCTCATCCCGACGTCGCCTCCCACGACAAGTTCAAGACCTGGTGCGACGACTATTTCTATCTGCCGCATCGCAAGGAGCCGCGCGGCATCGGCGGCATTTTCTACGACTGGCTGGATTCGGGTGACTGGGACGCGGATTTCGCCTTCACGCAGGATGTCGGACGCGCTTTCCTGCGTATCTATCCCGAGCTGGTGCGGCGCAACTTCAATGCGTCCTGGACGCCGCAGGAGCGCGAGGAGCAACTGATCCGGCGCGGCCGCTATGTCGAATTCAATCTGCTCTACGACCGCGGCACCATTTTCGGATTGAAAACCGGAGGCAATGTGGACTCCATCCTGTCCTCGATGCCGCCTGAAGTGAAATGGCCGTGATGCGTCTGTCATCCGTGGCCGATAGTTTCTGACAATCACCAACCTATGGAGTTGAATATGGACGTGAAAGCCGGCGATGTCGTCATGCTGAAATCAGGCGGTCAGCCCATGACCGTGATCGAAGCCAAGGACGACGCTGTTACCTGCGTCTGGATGAGCGAGATCGGCGATCTGTATCGCGAGACGCTGCCGCTCAGCGCCCTCGACCTTCTCGAAGAAGTGTTCGAAGAGGATGACGAGGACGAGGAGGACGACGAAAACGGCGACGACGAAGACGAAGAGGACGACGAAGACGACGAAGACGACGCCAAGAAGAAGCGCAAGAAGGGCAAGGGCAAGTAAGCCGCCCGGCTTCGCCGCCGTCGAGAGCCATCGCCGCTCGAAGACCCGGCGCTCTCGTACGTCGCCATGCCCGCGCTTGTCGCGGGCATTCGCGTTTTGAGGCCCAGCAGACAGGATACGAAGAGCTCGGCACGGCCGGGAAGATTTGGAGCGATACCGCGCCGCCCAAAGCGTTTTCGAGCGAAGCGGAAACCGGTTCGCGTGAAGAAAACGCACCAAAACAAAGATGGAGCGCCCCGCTTCTGAGTCCGTCAGAAGCGGAAAAACTCTAAAGCCGCCCGTCGCGGCGCAGGCGGGCCACGCTTTCGTCGGCGATGGCCGTGAGCGCCCCGGCGCCGTCGGGGAAGTCCGCCGCGAGCCAAGCGTCTTCGGCCAGCGTCAGCGCCTGCCCGAGCAGCGGCCCCTCCGGCACCCCGCGCGCGATGAAATCCGCCGCCTTGAGCCGAAACTCCGGCGCGGACCAGCGCTGCGGCAGGCTTGCGAAGCTGCGGAAACGCTCCGCATCACCGGCCGCCCCGGCGCGGGCCCAGGCCAGCAACAGCCGCTCGACATAGACATTCACGCCGAGCCGATAGAGCCGCCGCCGCGCGGTATCCTCGTCCATCTCCTTGAGCCGCCACCAGCGATGGCCCATGGCGTCGAGCCGCTTGGCTTCCGCATTGGACAGCCGCAGCCGCTGCGCCAGACGCCGCGCATCCTCCGGCAGCGCCACCGCCAGCGCCGCAAGGCGGCGGATGGCCTCCGCTTCGAGCCCCATCATGCGCTCGATCTCGATCATCGCCGCCAGCGCGCCGTGATAGGTCACGCCGCCGAAAATGCGCAGCAGCAGACCGCCATCGCCCATCGCCTCCAGCGCGGCCGCCGCACCGGGCGCAACCAATAGCTTGAGTATCTCCATGCGGATGCGCTCCGCCGACAGCATGTCGAGGCCGTCGCGCGCGGCAAGGCAGGCCAGCAATGCGGCGCGATCCGGCTCGCCCGAGCCGAATGCGGCGTGGATGCGGAAGAAGCGTAAAATGCGCAGATAATCCTCGGCGATGCGCTGCGCCGGCTCGCCGATGAACCGCACCCGCCGGGTGGCGATATCGGCGACGCCGCCGACGAAATCATGCACCGCGCCGTCGGCCGTCACCGACAACGCGTTGATGGTGAAGTCGCGCCGCTCGGCGTCGCGCACCCAGTCGCGGCCGAACGCCACCTTGGCCTTGCGGCCATAGGTTTCGACATCCTGCCGCAGCGTCGTCACCTCGATCGGATGACCCGCGATCACCAGCGTCACCGTGCCGTGCTCGATGCCGGTGGCGATGGTCTTGATGCTGGCGGCGCGGGCGCGCGCCACCACCGCGTCGGGCAGCGCCGTGGTGGCGATGTCGATTTCGGTCACCGGCAGGTTCATCAGCGCGTTGCGCACCGCGCCGCCGACCACGCGGGCTTCCTCGCCGTCGCGGTTGAGCAGCCCCAGCACCCGCGCGGCCGGCCCCGATGCGAGCCACGGCACATCGCGCAGCGACGGCGCAGCGGTTTGCGGCGTCAGGCTCACTTGCTGCCCCCGCGCACCAGCTTGCCGTCTTCGAGATGCGCCGGCGCATAGGTCGATCCCGGTGGCGCGCCGGAAAAATGCGCGAGCAGGACGAGGCTCAGCGACACCAGCACAAACGCCACGATCGCCAGTTTCACCACCGTCTGCAGCGGCCAGGAGGCTTTGTCCAATACCTGCGCCCGCCGCGCCAGCAGATAGAGCGCGTAGACGGCAAACGGAATGAGGAAGATGCCGATCTCGGTCAGAACGGGGCGGATCATGTCAGACAGATTCGTTCATAGAGCCGGCGCAGCATGCCCGCCGTCGCGCCCCAGATGTAGCGCTCGGCGAACGGCATGGCATAGTAAAATCGCATCGCGCCGCGGAATTCCCTGCTGTGAAGCTGGTGATTGTTCGGGTTCATCAGGAAGGATAGCGGCACCTCGAAGGCGTCGTCCACCTCCGACGGATTGATATGCAGCTTGAAGCCCGGCCGCACCCGCGCCACCGTCGGCAGGATGCGGAAGCCGAAGGTGGTGCCGTAGAGGTCGAGATAGCCCATCGGCTCGACGAAAGCGCGCGACAGGCCGATCTCCTCTTCCGCCTCGCGCAGCGCGGCGTCGAGCGGCGTGGCGTCGTCGGCGTCGATCTTGCCGCCGGGAAAGGCGATCTGGCCGGCATGGTCGTTGAGATGCGAGGCGCGCAGCGTCAGCAGCACGGTCGGCTCCTCGCGCTCCACCACGGGAATGAGCACCGCGGCCGGGCGCACCGGCTTCTCCTGCGCGACAATTTGCAGCATGCGGTCGTTGGCGTGGTCGCCGTTCGACGGGATGATGCGGGAGTCGGTCAGCCCCGGCGGCACGTCGAATCCGAGCCGCTCGCGGGCACGGTCGAAAAATTCCGCGGAGCTGATATGAAGCGCGGCCCGGCTGGCCTGCGTCGCAGTCTCCGTCACGTGGCGTTCCTCATCATTTCATCCGCATCCGACATTGCGAAGAATGCCGAGCCCGACGCGACACCGAACAGTTTACGGCCATCGATCACCCGCTCCCGCCCCATGTCAACCAGATCGTAGTAGAGCGCGCGCGTCACCTTGGCCCAAAGCCCGGCGCGCACATGCAGATAGGGCACGAGCCCGCCATCCTCGGCGGTCTCGAAACGAAGCCCGTGCGCCTCGTCGCATGTCACCCAGTCGTCCACATTGGTGCGGAAATGCAGCACCGCGTCTTCGTCCTCGCCGTCGCGGCGCATCTCGACCGCGAGGAAGGGCGCATCGTCCACCCAGATGCCGATCTTCTCCACCGGCGTGACGAGAAAATACTTGTCATCGTCCCGCCGGAGGATGGTCGAGAACAGCCGCACCAGCGCCGGCCGGCCGATCGGCGTGCCGAGATAGAACCAGGTGCCGTCGCGGGCGATGCGCATGTCGAGATCGCCGCAGAAGGGCGGATTCCACAGATGCACCGGCGGCAGCCCCTTCGGCGCCGCCCCGCCCGCCTGCGTCGCGGCGGCGCTCAGCCCCTCCAGTCCCCGCGCCACGGTCTGCCCTTGCTTCGCCATGGTTTAACCCGAACTTCGCCCCAACGATCCGCCCATTGCGGGCGACAATGACCTTACCGGGCGGGGCGCAGGTCTCCATATCGTGATAAGCCCCGTCCAGCCTCCCGGCTACTGTGGGATAGCCCAATTCGGCCCACCCCGCACCTGTGCTTTGCCTTAATATAGGTGCAGGATGAGGCCGCCGACAGCCGTGCGGGCAAGCGGCGCAGGGAGTTGGATCAATGGCTGGCGCAGACAGTGTCGAAACCCTCGAAGACGGAGTTGTGCGTTCGGCCGAACAGCTCTCATCGGAGATCCGCGCGGCGAAGGCGGCGATCTCCACGGTGATCTTCGGCCAGGAGCGCGTCATCGACAATACCCTGGTGACGATCCTCTCCGGCGGCCATGCGCTTCTGATCGGCGTGCCGGGCCTTGCCAAGACCAAGCTCGTCGAAACGCTCGGCACCACGCTCGGGCTCGACGCCAAGCGCATCCAGTTCACGCCCGACCTGATGCCGTCGGACATTCTCGGCGCGGAGGTGCTCGACGAAAGCAGCGCCGGCAAACGCTCATTCCGCTTCATCGCCGGCCCGGTCTTCGCACAGTTGCTGATGGCCGACGAGATCAACCGCGCCAGCCCGCGCACCCAGTCCGCGCTGCTGCAGGCGATGCAGGAGCAGCACATCACCGTGGCCGGCGTGCGCCACGATCTGCCGAAGCCGTTTCACGTGCTGGCGACGCAGAATCCACTTGAGCAGGAAGGCACCTATCCGCTGCCGGAAGCCCAGCTCGACCGCTTCCTGATGGAAATCAACGTCGATTATCCGGATCGCGACGCCGAGCGGCGCATCCTGTTCGAAACCACGGGTGCTGCGGAAACCGCCGCCAAGGCCGCGCTCTCGGCCGAAACCCTGATGGGCGCGCAACGGCTGGTGCGCCGATTGCCGGTCGGCGATTCGGTGGTCGAAGCGATCCTGTCGCTGGTGCGCTCGGCGCGTCCCGGTCCGGACGCCGGCGAAACCGGCAAGCTGATCGCCTGGGGACCGGGGCCGCGCGCCAGCCAGTCGCTGATGCTTGCGGTGCGTGCCCGCGCGCTGCTCGACGGCCGCTTCGCGCCGTCGGTCGATGATGTGCTCGACCTCGCAGAGCCCGTTCTCAAGCACCGCATGGCGCTGACCTTCTCGGCGCGTGCCGAAGGCCGCACCGTGAGCGACGTGATCGATCAGCTCAAGACCCGGATCGGCTGATGGCGGCATCGGACCATGCTGCTCACGAGATCGCGGCGATCCGGCGCGCCGACGGCGAAAGCCGCTCGCTTGCCGCGACGCTGCCGCGTCTCGTGCTGGAAGCGCGCCGCATCGCGGCCAGCGTGATCCATGGGCTGCATGGCCGCCGCCGCGCCGGCACCGGGGAAAGCTTCTGGCAATATCGCCGCTTCGTGTCGGGCGAGCCGTCGCAGAATGTCGACTGGCGGCGCTCGGCGCGCGACGATCACCTCTATGTCCGCGAGCAGGAATGGGAGGCCGCGCATACGGTGTGGCTGTGGCCGGACCGCTCGCCCTCGATGGCTTTCGCCTCCAAGGGAGCGCATGAGAGCAAGCTCGAACGCGCGCTGGTCGTCACCTTCGCGCTGGCCGAACTGCTGGTCGCCGGCGGCGAGCGCGTCGGCATCCCCGGCCTGATGAATCCATCCGCCAGCCGCAACATCATCGACCGCATGGCGCAGGCGATGCTGCACGATCACGGCGCGCGCCTCAGCCTGCCGCCGTCCTTCGCGCCCTCGCCGCTGGCCGAGGTGGTGGTGATGTCGGATTTCTGGTCGCCGCTCGACGAGATTCGCGCGACCCTCGCCGGCCTGTCCGGGTCCGGCACCCGCGGCACGCTGTTGCAGATCGTCGATCCGGCGGAGGAGACCTTCCCCTATAGCGGCCGCATCGAGTTCATCGAGCCGGAAGGCGGCGGCGCGGTCACCGCCGGCCGCGCCGAGAACTGGGCGACGGATTATTCCATGCGGCTGGCGCTGCACCGCGACGCGATTCGCGCCGAGACCGACCGGCGCGGCTGGCTGTTCTCGATCCACAACACCGGCCGCTCAGCCGCCGATCTGCTGCTGTTCCTGCACAGCGGCATGATGGCGGGGCGCGGCGGCTTGCAAGGCGCGGCGCCCGCGGGACTTTCCGCATGATCGGCGCATTGCCCCTCGCCTTCACGACGCCATGGCTGCTGTTCGGCCTCCTGAGCCTGCCAGTGCTGTGGTGGCTGTTGCGCGTGACGCCGCCGCGGCCGCGCCGCATCGACTTCCCGCCGACGCGCCTGCTGTTCGATATCGCGCCACGGCAGGAGACGCCCGCGCGCACGCCGTGGTGGCTCACCGCATTGCGCCTCCTCGCCGCGGCGCTGGTGATCTTCGCCGCTGCGGGGCCGGTGTGGAATCCGCATGCCGGCGGCACGACGCGGCAAGGCCCGCTCGTGCTGCTCATCGATGACGGCTGGAGCGCGGCGGCGAGCTGGGAGACCCGCATCACGGCAGCCGACGAACTGATCACGCAGGCCGACGCCGATGGACGCGGCATCGCCATCGTTCCCCTGTCGGAGGCCTCGCGCGACATCGCGCTGATGCCGGCGGGCACCGCGCGCGTGGCGCTGCGCCAGCTTGCGCCGAAGCCCTACACCGTCGACCGCGTCGAAACGCTGCCCGCGATCGGCCGCTTCCTGGCGTCGGCCGGCGAAGCCGATATCGTCTGGCTCTCCGATGGCATCGATGCCGGACGCGGGGCTGAGTTCGTGACGCAACTGGCGAGCACGCTCGGCGAGCGCGCGCTGACGATCTTCAGCGGCGGCATTCAGCCGGCCCGCGCCCTCGTCGCGGCGGAAAACGCCGCCGCCAAGATGACGGTGAAAGTTCTGCGCGGCGACACGGCCAGCGCGAATGCCGGCGTCGTACGGGCGCTCGATGCGAAAGGCGCGCCGCTTGGCGAAGCCACGTTCCAGTTTGCTGCCGCCGACCTCGAGACCGCGGCGGAGTTCAGCCTGCCGGTCGAATTGCGCAACGACATCGCGCGGCTCGAAATCGCAAACGAACGCTCGGCCGGCGCCGTGCAGCTGCTCGACAAGCGCTGGCGGCGCCGCGCCGTCGGCATCGTCAGCGGATCGAGCACCGACACCGCGCAGCCGCTGCTGGCTTCGACCTTTTATCTGACGCGGGCGCTGTCGCCCTTCGCCGACATCCGGCTCGCCGACCGCGCCGCGCCGGCGCAGGCCGTGGCACAGTTTCTCGACGAGAAGCTGCCGATGATGATCCTCGCCGATATCGGCGCTCTGACGCCCGACATCCGCGCGCGGCTCAATGCATGGATCGAAGCCGGCGGCGTGCTGGTGCGCTTCGCCGGCCCGCGACTGGCGCAGGCCGACGACGATCTGGTGCCGGTCCGGCTGCGCCGCGGCGGGCGCAGCCTCGGCGGCAGCCTGACATGGGAAAAGCCGCAGCCGCTTTCGGCCTTCGCCAATGACGGCCCGTTCGCCGGCCTCGCGGTGCCGCCGGACGTGACGGTGACACGGCAGGTGCTGGCCGAGCCGAACGGCGACCTCGCCAGCCGAAGCTGGGCGACGCTGGTCGACGGCACGCCGCTCGTGACCGGCGAACGTCGCGGCAAGGGCGTTCTCGCGCTGTTTCACGTCAACGCCGACATGCGATGGTCGAACCTGCCGATGTCCGGCGCGTTCGTGGA
>JBEBWH010000130.1:0-8353 GCA_040392305.1 Bradyrhizobium sp.
CACATCATCAACGGCGTCGCCTTCTACGCCGCCGAAGCGCCCTCGACCTACGACGTGCTGCGACCCGGCGTCACACCCTGGACCGATGCCGGGCGCATCGCCCGCGAGGGCATCGTCTGGATCTGCCCGCTCGCGCAGGCGGACTGCGTCGCCGCCATCGAGGCGCGCGCCGCCGCTCAACCGCAAAGCAAGCGCACGGAACTGACCATCGCGCGCGACTATCACGGCAAGGCCGGCCGGCCCGAATCCTATCTGTTGATCGCGGTGCCGCCGCAACGCTAGCGCGCCCTGTTCCAGAGACATATCCGCCCATCCCCGTCGAATGCTGTTGCGGCAAAAGCCGCGACGCTGCTAGCACAACGCCGGGGCTGAGGGGCACATCATGGCAGGAAGCAATCCGCAGTCGGAGCGCCCGGCTGAACAAGCGCGACGCCGGCACGGCGCGGGCCGGCTGTTTCGCCGCCTGATCGCATGGCTCGCCGGCGGCGTCAGCAGCCCCCGGCTGACCCGCGCCTGGGTCGCAGGCTTCATCGCCGCCCATGCGGTGCTGTGGACCCTGATCCTGTGCGTGCTGAAGGCCTCGCAGGACCTGCATTTCGACACCACCGAAGCCTATGCATGGGGCCAGCAATTCCTGTGGGGCTACGGCAAGCATCCGCCGGTGAGCGGCTGGATCGCCGGGGTCTGGTTCCGCTTCCTGCCGGTCGCGGACTGGTCGGCCTATGCGCTGGCGATGGCGACGCTCGGCTTCGGCCTGTTCGTCTGCTGGGAGATCGCCAACCGCGTGGTCGACCGCCGCCGCGCCTTCCTGACCGTGGTGCTGCTCGCGCTCTATCCGATCTTCAACTTCAAGGGCTTCAAATACAACGCCGACCTCGCGCAGATCGCGACGCTGCCGCTGATCGTGCTTGCCTATCTGCATGCCTTCGAGAAACGCAGCCTGCTCGCCGGCCTGTGGCTCGGGCTTGCCGCCGCGGTGGCGGTGCTGACGAAATACTGGGCGGTGACGATGATCGGCGCGGTCGGTATCGCCGCGCTGTTGCATCCGGACCGCGAACGGTTTCTGCGCAGCCCCGCGCCGTGGACGGCGATGATCGTGTTCATGCTTGCGATGCTGCCGCATGCGCTGTGGCTGCGCGAGATCGGTTTCGCGCCGTTCACCTATGCCGGCGCGAGCTACACGCTGCCCTCGCGTTTCGACGCCATCGTCGCCGCCAGCAACTTCTTCACCCACCACCTCGCGCTGCTGGCGCCGATGCTCATCGCTCTCGTGCTGGTGCTGTCGCTGCGCGCACCCGGCAGCCGCCGCTGGCTGTGGTGGCCGGGCTGGATCGGACCGGGCGGCGCCTCAACGACGCATCGCGCGCAGGCGCTCAACATCTGGAGCATCCAGACGACGGTGATCGTCGGACCGATGCTCGGCGCGTCGCTGTTCGGCGTGTTCATGAAATCCGACTGGGGCATCCCGATGTTCTTCCTGGTGCCGGTCGCGGTGCTGGCCCTGCCGCGCATCCATGTCCGCAGGATCGCGCCGATCGGCGCGCTCGCGACCTGGCTCGTCATCACGCCGGGCGCACTGGCGCTGGCCCCCTGGATCGCGGCCGAGACCTTCCGGCACAACGCACAAGGGCTCGACTATGTGCGCCACTCCGGGGTCGCGGACCAGCTCACCACGGCATGGCGCACGCGCTTCGCCACCCGCTGGCCGGTCGTCGCCTCGTTCACCGAAACCTCGACGCGCATGACCTTCTACAGCCCTGACCATCCGGCCCCGCTCGGCCTTGACGAGCAATGGGACTCGAACCTGACGTCGCTCGACGCCGCGCGCCGCTCCGGCTTCATCGGCATCTGCGACGCGGCCGACGACCGGCTCGCCGAGTGTACGGAATGGATGCAGCGGCATGCCGCGCAGGCCGAGCGCATGGACATCTCGCAGCGCCGCTTCGTCAACGGCGCGATGGGACCGCGCGGCGTGTGGCACATCTATATCGTGCCGCCGGGGCGCTGAACGAGCCGGCCGCGCGACGCCATCCCAATCGTCGAACACGATCGGCCGATTGTCCGCTCGATAAAAAAGACAAAGGATAAAGGATCGGCGGACGGACGCCGCTACTCTTCGCCGAACTTGTTGGCGACGAGTTCGCTGATCGCCGCCACCGCAGCCGCCGCGTCGCGGCCGGTCGCCGACACCTCGATGGAGGTGCCCGGCCCCGCCGCCAGCATCATCAGTCCCATGATCGAGGTGCCGCCCACCGTCTCGCCGTTGCGCGAAACCTTGACGTCGGCCTCGAAGCGCTCGACCGTCTGCACGAACTTCGCCGACGCGCGCGCATGCAGGCCGCGCTTGTTGATGATCGGGAGTTCGCGCACGACGGCATTGCCGGGGGCCGGTGTCGATGATGGCGTTGCGGCGTCGTTCGACATCTCGGTCATTTGCCGGCAAGCACGCGGCTGGCGATCGTCACGTATTTGCGGCCCGCTTCCTGCGCCGCTGCAATGGCCTCGGGCAGCGGATATTCGTCGCGCACCTTGGCGAGCTTGACCAGCATCGGCAGATTGATGCCGGCCAGCACTTCGACCTTGGGCTGGCTCATGCAGGAGATCGCGAGGTTCGACGGCGTGCCGCCGAACATATCGGTCAGGATGGCGACGCCCTCGCCGCTGTCGGCGCGCTTCACCGCGTCGAGAATATCGCTGCGACACAGATCGGCGTCGTCTTCCGCGCCGATCGTGATCGTTTCGATTTGCTTTTGAGGACCCATCACGTGTTCGAGCGCGGCCTTGAACTCGTCGGCCAGCCGCCCATGGGTCACAATTACCAGACCAATCATTCAAGACTCCTCGCGGGCGCTTGGTGCACCGCACGAAAGGGCCACATCATGACTATCCGACGCTCCCGTGCAAGAGGGGAGTCTGCGCAAGTCCGTATGCGCGCGCAGGGGAAAGAACAAGTGTCGGCGATTCCGACCCATATATGGGGTGGTCGCCGCCAAGGGCAAAGGATCGAATGTCGCAGGCATCGGGCGTTGCCGCCGCGCTTGGCCACGGGCCAAGCCGGGCTTCGGGAACCCGTACCGGACCGGACGAGGGTCAGGCCTGCGGTGTCCGGACCTCGAAAAGCCCGGCGCGAGACCGGGCTCTCCCTGACAGCACATGATGCGCTGAGACTTACTTCGCCAGCTTGGCGATCCGCTGCGACAGGCGCGAGACCTTGCGGCTGGCGGCGTTCTTGTGAACGATGCTGCGCTGAGCCGCCTTCATCAGGTTCGGCTCGGCCCGCTTCATCGCCTCCAGCGCCGCGTCGCGATCGCCCTTGGCGATGGCTTCCTCGACCTGACGCACCGCGCCGCGCATCTGGGTGCGCCGCGACTTGTTGACGAGGGTGCGGCGGGCAATCTTGCGGGTCGCCTTGATGGCGGATTTGGTGTTGGCCATACTCGTTAAATCCTTGGCGGCCGTGATCGGGACGCCGGCTGAATGGTCGCGGTCGTGCGGACGACCATTTCAACCGCGCGCGTCCAAAATGCGGATCTGAGCCGCGCACGGTTTGCAAAGAACAGCGGCGGCAGGATTGCGCCCACCGCCAATTGCCGGCCTTATACAGGGCATGACGCCGCGCCGTCAACGGCCGCCGCGCTTTCGGCGTGGTTGAATTCCGCGGTCGGGGCGATTATGCCGGGATCGGGCGGGCGCGCCGCTTCATGCGATTGAAATACGGCCGCAATTCTCCGACTCCGGATTCGCGACCGGATCGGATGGCGAACGAACCCGATTGAACGTTCTCGAAAAACCAAAGTTAGGGATCCGGCATGATCCGCGGCCTGTTTCGTCTGATCGGCCTTCTGCTGCTAGCGGCGGGCTTCGTGTTCCTGGTCTATGACGGCGCGCGTTCGATCGCCGACCAGGCGCTGCGGCTCACCCGCTTCGACGAATTCTGGAACGATATCCACCAGGCAAGCCAGGCCGCCTTCCAGGCGCGGGTCGAGGATATCTCCCCATGGCTGTGGAACCATGTGGTCGGCGTGGTGCTGGCGCAGCCGACCTGGGCGGTGCTCGGCCTGCTCGGCCTGTTTCTGCTGCTCGCCTTCCGGCCCCGCAAGCCGCTGATCGGCTACGCGCGGGACTGACGCCAGGGCCGCGATGCCCCTATATTGGTGGCGACGCCAGACATTATCCGTCATCCGTCCCCGGAGGACATCATGCTGTTCATGCGCAAATCGCTCGCGATGCCGACGGCGGCGACCGCCCTGCCCGGCCGCGCGACGGCGATCCCGACCGCCGAGACCCATTATGCCAACGGGCATCCGCTGCAACCGCCCTATCCCGCCGGTATGCAGCAGGCCGTATTCGGGCTCGGCTGCTTCTGGGGCGCGGAGCGGCTGTTCTGGCAACTCGGCAGGGCCGTTCATGTCACCGCCTCCGGCTATGCCGGCGGCTTCACCCCGAACCCGACCTATGAGGAGGTCTGCTCAGGCGGCACCGGTCACACCGAGGTCGTGCTGGTGGTGTTCGATCCGGCGCAGATGCCCTATGAGCGCCTGCTGAAGACCTTCTGGGAGAACCACGACCCGACGCAGGGGATGCGGCAGGGCAACGATATCGGAACTCAGTACCGTTCCGCGATCTACACCTTCGACGACGCGCAACTGGCCGCGGCCCAGGCCTCGAAGGCCGCGTTCGCGCGGGCGCTGGCGGCGAAAGGGCTCGGACCGATCACCACCGAGATCGCGCCCGCCGGCCCGTTCTACTTCGCCGAGGATTACCATCAGCAATATCTCGCCAAGAATCCCGGCGGCTATTGCGGGCTGGCCGGAACCGGCGTGAGCTGCCCGGTCGGCACCGGCGTCCCGGCCTGAGCGGAACCGCCGCCGCCTCGGGGGAACGGTTTATTAACCACAATCACGCCAAATCGACCCATCGTCCTGAGAAGGTTTGGGTCCGGTGCGGCTGGTGCGCGCGTTGCAGATTTCAATGGTGGTTGCGGCCGGTCTGGCCGTATCCGGCTGCATGCACCGGCCGGCGCCGCTGACGGCCGCGCCAAGCATCGATGCGCTCGCCTACAATGACGGCATTGCCGCGACGCCGGCCGCCGGCCCGCGCCGGGGACTGATCACCGGCTCGATTCGCGCGACCCCTGCTCCGATCCCGGCCTCGCCGCCGCCGGTGATCCACGCCGCGCCCGAGCCGTCCGTGGACTACGCCATACCGACCGCCGTCGCCGCCGCCGTCGGCCCGACCGAATATCATCTCGATGCCGGCGACAAGGTCCGCGTCGTCGTCTACGGGCAGGAGGGATTGATCAACTCCTATACGGTCGGCGCCAGCGGCACCATCACCATGCCGCTGATCGGCGCCGTGCGCGCACGCGGCCTGACCCCGGCGCGGCTGTCCGCCGCCATCGCCGCGCGGCTGCGCGATGGCTATATCCGCGAGCCTTCGGTCGCCGTCGAGGTCGAGACCTATCGCCCCTTCTTCATCCTCGGCGAAGTGGCCGCACCCGGCCAGTATCCGTATGTGCCCAACATGACGGTCGAGCAGGCCGTCGCCATCGCCGGCGGCTTCACGCCGCGGGCGCGGCAGGGCGCCGTGCAGCTGACGCGCTCCAACACCGCAGGCTCGGTGCGCGCGGATGTGCCGGTCGGCACGCCGCTGCATCCCGGCGATTCGATCGTGGTCGGCGAGCGCTGGTTCTAGCGGTCGGCTGCTGGAGCTTTTCCGATTCTGATGGGATCAGAAGCGGAAAAGCTCTGCTTCCTTGCCTTGACGCGTTTTCTTGACGCGAACCGGTTTCCACTTCGCTCGAAAACGCTTTAGCGCCACATCCAGGACTGGCCCCAGTCGCCCTTCCAGCCGGTCAGCCGGCCGTTGCGAAACTGCAGATAGAGGCGGTCGGCGCGCGGCTGCAACCCGCTGCCGCCGACATCGCGCAACGCCATCAGCGTTTCATTCCCCGGCTTGCCGCCGACATAATAGAGCGGGCCGCCGAGCGCGCGCGCAGCGTCGTCGCCCGTCATGCCGAAAACCAGCGGCACGGCGTTCGACAGCGTATCGATGAAGAAGCCGTGCGCGCCGTCCTGCGCCCGCGCCCCGACCGATAGGGCCAGAACGATCCCCGCGGCGACGGCCGCCCGCTTTGCGATGTTGACTGCGATCATGGGCATCTCGCTTCGCGTTCGCGGCTGTTGTAGCAAGATCGGATACAAGACAACAGCTCCGCCGGAGAGGCCCGCATCATGATCGTTCTCTATCATTGCGCCAGCGCGCGCTCGTTCCGCCCGCTCTGGACGCTTGAAGAGCTCGGCCTTCCCTATGAGCTGAAGATGCTGCCGTTTCCGCCGCGCGTCTTCGCGCGCGCGTATCTCGACGAGAATCCGCTCGGCACCATTCCGCTATTGATCGACGGCGACACCCGCATGACCGAATCCGCCGCCATCTGCCAGTATCTGGCGACCCGCGACGGCGTAAGCACGCTTGCCGTCGCGGCCGGCGATCCCGCCTATGGCGCATGGCTCAACTGGCTGCATTTCGGCGAGGCGACGCTGACCTTTCCGCAGACGCTGGTGTTGCGCTATTCGCGGCTCGAACCCGACGAACGCCGCCAGCCGCAAGTGGTCGAAGACTATACGCGCTGGTTTCTCGGACGGCTGCGCGCGGTCGATGCGACTGTCTCGAACAGCGAGACACTTTGCGCGGGCCGTTTCACCGCCGCCGACATTTCGGTCGGCTACGCCTTGATGCTCGCTGCAAGGCTCGGCCTCGACACGCAGTTTCCGCCCGCGGTCGCGGCCTACTGGAAACGCCTGCAGGCGCGCGACGGCTTTCGTCGCGCCATCGACGCGCAGACCCGCGCCGGCGAAGCGCAGGGCGTACCACACGGCAGTTGGGGCGCCGTCGTCAAGCCGTGAAGCGCAGCATGTTATTCCATGGCGAACGATTCAAGCAAACGATCATACCCGGTCCGGCTGCGATCCTGCGGCTATGCGCATCGCGATACAAAAGGCAAGAGGCGGCGATGCGAGCCGCGCCGACCATGGCGGGAGTTACCCTCCGCTAACGCACACAAAAAGGGATGGGCGGCTAATCACTTATCCCCAATGCGCGAGACAGCACTTCGAAAGCGCCATTGCCGTGCGCTCGAACGTAACTGTTTTATGAATTTATTTTGGCGTGTGTCATCTGCCGCGGGAATGCATCCACGCCTCAAATCCGCACGGAGATTCAAAACCTTGTCGCAGTGCATCGCGACCCACCGCGATACCCTCGCAAGATGCAAGCGCGAATTATCGTCGCTCTCAAAAATGAATCCGTTGCGAGCGCCGCTACCTCGTGTATCTGTTAGGACGTTCGCGACGCCTCTGGCTCTTGGGATCAGCGCGGTCCGAGACTCAAAGGCGACATGCTGATCGGCGGCGATGAGCATGCGAGCGAACCTTCCAAGCGATGGCCGTGTCGAAGGCCGACTCAGCTCACAAGCGATTGTGAGAGAGGCCGTTTCATGTCCTCGCCGGAAGATGCGACGATGAGGCGCCGACGGGTCAACGAATCCGTTGCCGCCTGATCGACTGGAGGTTGGGGGTTGTTGCAGGCGACGGCATCGGGCGTCGCGATGCAATCGGACTGGATCGTCGGCTCCGCTGTTGCGAGGCGGATCCGCAGCCAATTGGGGGTAGAGATGACAGACCACGGAACGACCGCGTTCGCCAAAACGCCGCTTCTGTTCGGTTCAATGTCAAAGACCCCGCCACCCCGATCACCCCATCGCGATACGCGCTAGGCTCGTCCGGCGCACATCCTGACTGCGGCCTGCGCCTCGCGCGGACGCCCGCCGTCATTCCATCATCACAAGCAAGGGTGCTGCAGGCTTGCAGACGCCGCGCTGATCTGTTCACTAGTTAAAGAGTAAAGCCCGGATCAATGGTACATACGCAACAAGATCGCTGGACACGGGTCAAAGGACGACTCCGCGCAAGTGTCGGTGAGGACATCTATTCGAGCTGGTTCGGGCGGCTCGATCTCGAAGACGTCCATGACGACAGCGTCCACCTTTCGGTGCCGACGCGTTTTCTCAAGAGCTGGATCCAATCGCACTACGCCGACCGCGTACTGCAGTGCTGGCAGGCCGAGCTGCCGCAGATCATGCGCATCGACCTCACCGTCCGCACGGCGATGCGCTGCGCCGCCCCCGTCAAGGAGGCCGTCCAGCAGGCGGGCGAGCGACGCGCCGACCGCCCGGCGCCGGAGCTGCGAAGCACATCGACGCCGCCGGTCTCCGCCAGTCACGAGGCGCTCGGCGGCTCACCGCTCGATCCGCGCCTGACCTTCGCGACCTTCGTCACCGGCCGCTCCAACACGC
>JBEBWH010000131.1:0-8350 GCA_040392305.1 Bradyrhizobium sp.
TCGTCAACGGCCAGCGCACCGCCCTGAAGGACGCGGCACAGTTCGCCGGCTATCAAGGCGACGCCGCCGCGCCGTCGTCGGCGCTGCTGGTCAATCACGGCCTGCATATCGACATCCGCATCGACCGCGCGCACGTCATCGGCAAGGACGATGCCGCCGGCGTCGCCGACATCATGATGGAAGCCGCGATCTCCACCATCCTCGACATGGAGGACTCGGTCGCCGCCGTCGACGCCGAAGACAAGGTGCTGGTCTATCGCAACACGCTGGGCCTGTTCAAAGGCACGCTGGCCGCCGACTTCGAGAAGGGCGGCAAGACCCTGCAGCGCACGCTCAACGCCGACCGCGTCTACAAGACCCGGGACGGCGAGGAGCTGACCCTGCATGGCCGCAGCCTGCTCTTGATGCGCAATGTCGGCCATCACATGTGGACCGACGCCGTGCTCGACGCCGACGGCAAGGAGATTCCGGAAGGCATCCTCGACGCGGCGCTGTCCGGCCTGATGGGCATCCATGACGTCAGGAGCACCGGCGGCCTGCGCAACAGCCGCACCGGCTCGATCTACATCGTCAAGCCGAAGATGCACGGCCCCGACGAGGTGGCGTTCGCCTGCGAAATCTTCACCCGCGTCGAGACGATGCTCGGGCTGCCCGCCAACACCATGAAGATCGGCATCATGGACGAGGAGCGCCGCACCACGGTGAACCTGCAGGCCTGCATCCAGAATGCAGCGAGCCGCATCATGTTCATCAACACCGGCTTCCTCGACCGCACCGGCGACGAGATTCATACCTCGCTCGAAGCCGGCCCGATGATCCGCAAGAACGACATGAAGTCGGCGGTGTGGATCAAGGCCTATGAGGACTGGAACGTCGACAACGGCCTGCTCGCGAGCCTGCCCGGCCACGCCCAGATCGGCAAGGGCATGTGGGCCGCGCCCGACAAGATGGCGGACATGGTGGCGCAGAAGATCGGCCATCCGCAGGCCGGCGCTTCCACCGCATGGGTGCCCTCGCCGACGGCGGCGACGCTGCATGCGCTGCATTACCATCAGGTCGATGTCGCCGCGCGCCAGCGCGAACTGAAGTCGCGCGCGCGCGCCAAGGTCGACGACATTCTCACCATCCCGGTGTCGCAGTCGAACTGGGCGCCCGACGATGTGCGCCAGGAGATCGACAACAACTGCCAGGGCATCCTCGGCTATGTCGTGCGCTGGATCGATCAGGGCGTCGGCTGTTCGAAGGTGCCGGACATCCACGATGTCGGCCTGATGGAAGACCGCGCCACGCTGCGCATCTCCAGCCAGCACCTCGCCAACTGGCTGCATCATGGCGTCGTCAGCAAGGATCAGGTGATGGATGCGCTCAAGCGCATGGCGGTGGTGGTGGACCGGCAGAACGAGGGTGACCCGCTCTATCGGCCGATGGCGCCCGCCTTCGACGGCGTCGCCTTCCAGGCCGCGTGCGACCTCGTGTTCAAGGGCCGCGAGCAGCCCAACGGCTACACCGAGTTCATTCTGCACGCACGCCGCAAGGAGGCGAAGGCGGCGGGCTGACGCGCGCACTACGGGCGCGGCGGCGTGGAATTAGAACCCCATCCTTCCGCGCAAACCGTTCCCCGGAACGATCGTCGCGCTGCGCGGTTACATCGTCATCTTTCATACAAGGAGACGACGATGGATTGGAACCGGATCGAAGGCAACTGGAAGCAGTTCAAGGGCTCGGCCAAGGAGAAGTGGGGCAAGCTCACCGACGACGATCTCAGCATGATCGAGGGCCGTCGCGACCAGCTCGAAGGCAAGCTTCAGGAACGCTACGGCTACGCCAAGGACCAAGCCAAGAAAGATATCGACGACTGGTTCGGCACGCTGCGCTGAGCAAACGAAGTAAAAAAAGCCCCGGCCGATCGGCCGGGGTTTTTGCTTGTCGATGGCATGGGCGCATCAACGCATCAACCATGGCGTTTCATTGCTCCACTCCGGAAAAGGGTAACCGCGTCTTGTCAGGCGATGGCGGAGCGCCCGGTTCCGAAAGCATGAAAGCGCCCCGTCGGCGGCGCGTTCAGTGGTCACTGCAGCAACGACCTTAGAACACAGCGAGATATTTCAGCAGCGACAGGATGCCAATGACGATAACGATGACTTGCGCGATCTGCTTGGCGCGACCGTCGATCGGCAGCATATTGATGAGGTAAAGAACAAGAACGATAACAAGAAACGTAATCAGAATGCCGATGAGAATGGACATGCGCTCTCTCGCTTGAAATATACGGCGCGCCGGATGGCGGCCTGTCGCCGGTCAACGGTCGCGACACCATTTGGTTCCCGCGCCGGAACAGCGCTATTCGGCGGCGACCACCGGCACGCGCGAGAAGCGCGCCTGAAGCTGCGGCGAGGCCGGCGAAAAATTGACCGCACTGCTGCGGCGGCCGCTGCGGCCCGCGACCATCAGGCCGTCATCTCCCGCAACGACATCGCCTTTTCGGATGGTGTGGTCGTCCTCGATATCGATGCGCGCGAGGCCGCCGGGGTTTTTGCCGTTGCAGGTGCAGCCGGCGACGAGTTCGTCGCGATAGCGGAAGGCGTTCGGCAAGCCGGCGTAGCGCTCGCCGCCGCGCGTTGCGGCACGGTCGATGCTCGAGCCGTAAAACACCTTGGTTTCCGCCGCCGGGCAGAGATTGCCGCACGCCTCGCTTTGCGTTTCCCCCTTCACCGAAGCGAGCGGGAAATGCCGCCCGTCGCAGGTGCGCACGCAGAAGGCCTGCCCGCTGCCACGCGCCGGACGCCGGGGCGCGCTGTTCACTGGCGAATGGCCAGGCGGCGGCAGCGCCCATGGCGCAGGCCGGGCGAAGCCGCCGAACAACTGCTGGAAAAAATCCTGCGAGAACGCGGGCGCGGACGACGCCGATAACGACAGCACGCCCGCGCCAAGCGCGATCGCGGCACGCAGCGGCAAAGGCGATCGCGACATGACAGGCTACTCCTCCGCAGGCTTCACCGGAACGCAGACCGCACAAGCACGCCGGCCACGCTTCGCTCCAACGCCGTCGCCCTGCAGGGCGTTCCCTGCCTCGGCCAACCAAGCGGGATGTTTGGGTGAAGTAAATCCGACGGCCGGGATGGAACCTTTCCTTCGACGACACCGTTACGGTCTGCAAGCCGCACCAGTCGCGGAGAAGGACCGCTTTCATGTCGCTCGGCGCCATCCTCGTCATCGTCCTGATCCTGATCCTGCTCGGCGTGCTGCCGCGCTGGGACTACAACAGATCATGGGGCTATGGCCCGTCGGGCGTCGTCGGCACCGTTCTTGTGATCGTCGTCGTGATGCTGCTGCTCGGGCGGATCTGACAACCCGCCGGAAACAACCATGACCGTATCCGCGCATCAGGACGACCCTCGTGGATGAGCGCACCGAGCGACGCGCCGGCACGCCGCTGAATACCAGCCGCGAAACCCGCCCACCCATTCTTCGCCGCAGCGAGATCGTCGCGTTTTCTCTGGTGTCGCTGCTCGTCATCACTATCATCGCCGTGCTGTATGTCGGCCGGCCGTTCTTTTTGCCGCTGGTCGCGGCGTTCATCGTCGCCACCATGCTGTCGCCGGCGGCGAAGTTTCTGGAGACATACCGCATTCCGCGCGGCGTCTCCGCCGTGCTCATCGTCGGCGCAACCTTCGCAAGCTTCGTCTTCATCATCGGCCTGATCTCGGTGCCGCTGGTGGAGTGGTCGACGCGGCTGCCCGAACTCGGACCGGAATTGCGCGACAAGCTGCGCGTGTTCGATCGGCCGATGGCGCTGTGGCATCAATTGCAGGCCTCGCTCGGCGGCGCGCCGGCCTGGGAGACGTCGTCCTTCACCATGCCGAAGATCGAATGGGTACAGCCGACGGTCGAATTCCTGTCGCCGACTTTCACCGAATTGCTGCTGTTCTTCGTGCTGCTGATCCTGTTCATCGCGAGCTGGCCCGAGCTGCGGCGCACGCTGGTGATGCTGTTTCCCGACCGCGAAGCGCGGCTGCGCACCCTGCGCATGCTCAACGAGATCGAAGGCAGCCTCGGCGGCTACCTCATGACCGTCACGATCATCAATGCGGGGTTGGGCATCGTCACCGGCCTGATCTGCCTTGCCACCGACATGCCCAATCCGGCCGGCCTCGGCGCGCTCGCGGCAACGCTGAACTTCATTCCGATCATCGGCCCGGTGGTGATGTTCGTGGTGCTGGCGCTGGTCGGCATCGTCACCGCGCCGACCTTCGCGGCCGGCCTGTTGGCGGCGGCGCTGTTCGCCGCCGCAGCCTTTGTCGAGGGCCACTTCATCACGCCGGTGGTCATCGGCCGCAGGCTCGCGCTCAACGCGCTGGCGGTGTTCATCGCGCTCGCCTTCTGGACCTGGCTGTGGGGTCCGATGGGCGCTTTTCTGTCATCGCCGCTCCTGATCATCGGACTGGTGATGAAGGAGCATCTATTTCCCGACGACACCCCGCAAATGCCGGACGATTGATCTGCCTCAAGGAACTTTTCGACGCACCATGGCGTTTTCCAGTTTGCACCACCCCATTTCCCAGGAGCTTTAAATGCCCGGTCCGGACGACGATGATGTCGTGAAGAAAGCAGAAGACATGGTGAAGAAGGCAACCGACAAGGCCACCTACGAAAATCTCGAAAAGGATTTGAACGCCGTGAAGAACGATATCGCGCAACTCACCGAACAGTTGACCGAGGCTCTCAGTTCGCTGGCCGGCACCGCCCAGCGACAGGCGAAGCGCGGCTACAAGCAGGCCCGCGCCAATGTCGATGGCGTCATCTCGGACGTCTCCGAGCGCGGCAGCGCTGTCGCGGAGGCCGCGCAGGATGCGGCGGTCTCGATCGGCGAGACGCTGGAAGACGTGGTGCGGGAGCGGCCGCTCGCCACCGTCGCGCTGGCCGTCGGCCTGGGCTTCCTGATCGGCGTGACCTGGCGGCGATAACGCGCGGCTCTCACTCCAGCCCGGAAGCCGGCGCCCGTGTTGCGCCGGCTCCGTCGCGTCTGGCATGCATTCACCGTGCGTTTCCTGTTGGGGGCCTCATGTTTGATAAAATCATCAGCGACCTGAAATCGAATGCCGCGACGACGATGCAACTCACCTCGCTGGCGGCGCTCGCGGGCGTGACGCTGCTCATCACTTTCGTTTTTCTGTGCGCCGCCGGGTTCATCTACATCCATCAGCAATATGGATCGATCGAAGCCTGCCTCGCGGGCGCGGCGCTGTTCTTCTTCCTCACGGTGCTGATCGGCGGTTATTACATGGGGCAACGCAGCGAGGCGGCGCGCAAGGCCGAACTGGCGCGCATCGCCGCACGGGAGAAGGAAGCCAGCAAGCCGCTGCTTCAGGCCGCGCTGAGCGATCCGCTGGTGCTGGCAACCGGCCTTCAGATCATCCGCGCGGTCGGCATCAAGCGCCTTCTTCCGGTGATCGCGGCCGGCGGGATCGCGCTGGGACTATGGGCGAGCCGGCGCGACCCGGACGACGATAACAGCGACGACGGCGCGACAAAAACCACGCGCTGATCGCACCGCAGCCGCATTCACGCAACAGAACCGCGACGGTCCCTCATCGCGGCGCCGCCTGTTACGTCATAAAAACAAACTTCCGAGAAATGGCGCGCTCGTTTTAGCGAACCTCTGCTCAGGTGACGCAGCGGCCGGCGGCCATCGTGCGGCCCGCTTCGGTCAGAATGCTGGCGATCGGTTCGCAGGCGACGAGCCGCTTGGTCGCGGTGCCGCGCGCGGGCCCAACCGCGGGCTTCGTCTGAACCGGCACAAGCTGGCCCTGCGGCTGCGCGATCGGCACCCGCACCAGCACCGACGTATCGCTGACGCCGACCAGCGACAGCTCTATCGTCTGCTGAGGAGACGCGGAACGGACCACGCCGTCCAGTCGATCGGACTTGGCGGCGCGATGGACGTCCTGCTTCAAGGGGCCGCTCACCGGGCGAAAAAACGCACTCTGTTCGAGCGAGGCAATGAGCACATTGCCGCCTGACGCTGTCTCCAGATGCAGCGCGCCCAAGCTGGCCACCGCTGCCGCCATCACGGCAATCGCCTTCAAGGAAACGCTGAACATGACCGCCTCACGCTGTCGCCCTGTCGTGGGCGCTCTCAAGGAGTTAACGCGCGAGCGCTCCTACAGGTTCAACGCTTTCTTCACTTCTGTGTGCATCTGCGTGGGAATACGTGCGTAGAAAAAGGAAGCACGCGAGAGGAACGATTTGTTCGCGCAGGAGTCATCCTCGTGCGAACCGGCAACTCCCCTCCCCCAAGCCAGCCGGTAACGCGAAGCGTGGCCGAGTGATGCCGGCCGCGCTTCTTTTTTAAGCCGCTTCTTTTTGGCATCTCCAGAAAAGGAACGCCCGCCCGACGGGGCCGGACGGGCGCGAGGTCGAAGAAAGAAGGCGAAGAAAGAAAAAGATTGCCGTGTCAGGAGACGGCGGCGCGCGAGGACCGGCTGCGCGAATTGCGCTGGAAGAACAGCGCCTGGCTCGCCACCGCCGACACCATCGCCGGCTGAAACGGCTTGGAGATCAGGAACGCCGGCTCCGGCCGCTCGCCGGTGAGGAAACGTTCCGGATAGGCCGTGATGAACACCACCGGCACCTCGAAGGTCTTCAGCAGTTCGTTGACCGCATCGAGCCCCGAGCTGCCATCGGCGAGCTGGATATCGGCGAGAATAAGGCCCGGCTTCTGCTTGTGCGCAATCGCCACCGCATCGGCATGGGTGCGGGCGACGCCGAGCACGTTGTGACCCAGGTTTTTCACGAGGCTTTCGAGATCCATCGCAATGAAGGTCTCGTCCTCGATGATCAGCACGTCGGTCGCGATATCCGCCGCCATCTCGCGCCCCGCCTCGTCGGCGAGCCCGCGCACCCGCGCGACGTCGAGATCGAGAATGCTGGCGACCTCTTCCTCGGAAAAACCTTCGAGCGAGAGCAGCAGAAACACCTGGCGCGGCAGCGGCGTGATGTTGGTCAGCCGATGCTCCGGCGCCACCTGCGCCCCCAGCACATCGGCGCTGTCATTCACCGCCACCGAATTCCAGATCCGCGTGAACAGACGAAACAGCCCGACACGCGCGCCCAGCGCCTCGTCGAGCAGCACCGGGTCCTGCAGCAGCGCTTCCAGCATGGCGCCGACATAGGCGTCGCCGGAAGCCTGGCTCCCCGTCAATGCGCGGGCATAGCGCCGCAGCAAAGGCAGATGTTCAGCAACAACCTGTGATCGGGACATTGATGCTCCTTGTCCGTAATTTGATTAATGATCTTCCATCCGGAAAGGATTGGAAAGGTGAATATCCGACAAGGCTGCGCAACCCGCCGCCCGCACCCCATCTCCCTCTCCCGGCGCGCCAGGATGGCCAACGGCCTCAGCCGAAATCCCGGATGACGATGTTCCACGGGCTCTTGACGCCTGAGCGCGTCAAAAGTTCCCACGAGCCGGAACTTTTCCCGGCGCGCCGCATTAGGCCCTGCAAGCAAACACGCGCGAGGCCATCCGGCGGAACAGCAATGCCGATCCGGCACGCAGCAAAAAAAAGCAGAATTTGAAATGATTTACGCTCCGGCAACGCTACGGAACACACCATGAAAGACGCAAAGCCTCAATCCAAGATCGCCAAGGGCGGCCTCAACGCCGAAATTCAGGCGCGCATCGGCCACCAGCTCCGGGCGATGTATGACGATGTGGTGCGACAGGGCGTGCCAGACCGGTTCGCTGACCTGATCCGCAAACTCGACGCGGCGCCGCCTCCGGACGGCGTCCCGGCCGCCACATCCGCGGACAACGAGAGGAGCGACTGATGCCCCTCACTGATTCCCTTCGCGACGACATCCTGGCCGCCGTGCCCAGTCTGCGCGCCTTCGCTATTTCGCTTTCGGGCAACAGCGACCGCGCCGACGACCTCGTGCAGGAAACGCTTCTGCGCGCGCTCGCCAACATCGATTCATTCCAGCCCGGCTCCAATCTGCCGGCCTGGCTGTTCACGATCCTGCGCAACCTGTTCCGCTCCGACTATCGCAAGCGGCGGCGCGAGGTGGAGGACGCCGACGGCTCCTACGCCAACACGCTGAAATCGCAGCCGACGCAGAACGCGCATCTGGAGTTCGAGGAATTCCGCGCGGCTCTCGACAAGTTGCCGCAGGACCAGCGCGAGGCCCTGATCCTGGTCGGCGCCTCCGGCTTCTCCTACGAGGACGCCGCCGCGATCTGCGGCTGCGCCGTCGGCACCATCAAAAGCCGCGTCAACCGCGCGCGCACCAAGCTCAGCGCGCTCCTGTATGTCGACGGCAGCAACGATTTCGGCCCCGACGAGACGGTGCG
>JBEBWH010000132.1:0-8338 GCA_040392305.1 Bradyrhizobium sp.
GTCAGCCAGCGCGTGTAGTCGTGCACCTCGTCGCCGATCAGATTGGTCATGGTGACGTCGCCATGGCGCACCGGCTGCGCCAGCGGCCAGCCGGCGATGGCGCGGATATGCTGTTCGAACTGCGACACCGAGCAGCCGTCCAGCGTCCAGTGCCCGGAATTGTGCACGCGCGGCGCAATCTCGTTGACGAGCAGGCGCGGGCCGTCTTCGCCGGGCACCACGAACATTTCCACGGCCAGCACGCCGACGAAATCGAGCCCTTGCGCGATGGTCTCGGTCATTCTCCGGGCCTCCGCCGCCAGCGCGTCAGGGATGCGCGCCGGAACGTGCGAGGTCTTGAGAATATGGTTGCGGTGCTCGTTCTCGGTGACGTCGAAACTCACCACCTCGCCGGTGGCGCCGCGGGCCGCGATCACCGAAATCTCCCGCTCGAACGGCACGAGGGCTTCGAGAATGGCTGAGTGGGTGGCGATCCCGGCCCAGATCGCATCGAGGTCGTCGCCGGGACGGATCATCGCCTGGCCTTTGCCGTCGTAGCCGAACCGGCGCGTCTTGAGCACGGCCGGCAGGCCGATGACGTCGGCCGCGAGCCGCAGCGAGGCCGCCGACGAAACGTCGGCGTAGCGCGTCGTGGCAAGACCGAGGCCGGTGACGAAATCCTTCTCGGCCAGCCGGTCCTGGGTGATCTCCAGCACCTTGGTATTGGGCAGCACCGGACGCCGCGCGGCCAGCACCATTGCGGTCGCGGCCGGCACGTTCTCGAATTCATAGGTGACGATATCGACGTCTGCGGCGAACAGTTCGAGGGCTTCGACATCCGCATATTCGGCGCAGGTCGCGGTCTGCACCACGTCGAAAGCGGGCGAATCGGGGTCGGGCGCGTACACTTGGCAGTTGAGGCCGAGCCGCGCCGCCGCCAGCGCCAGCATCCGTCCGAGTTGTCCGCCGCCGAGAATGCCGATGGTGTCGCCGGGCTGAAGCATCGCCTGTCTTGCCTGGGTCACGCCGCATCCTCCGGATGCTCGGCGACGCTCGCGGTCTGCTGCGCGCGCCAGGCCGCCAGGCGGCCCGCCAGCGCGGAATCGTCGAGCGCCAGCATGCTGGCGGCCATCAGGGCGGCGTTGACCGCTCCCGCCCGGCCGATCGCCATGGTTCCGACCGGAACGCCCGCCGGCATCTGCACGATCGAGTAGAGCGAATCCACGCCTGACAGGGCCTTGGTCTCGATCGGCACCCCGAGCACCGGCAGTTCGGTGAGCGAAGCCGTCATGCCCGGCAGATGCGCCGCGCCGCCGGCGCCGGCGATGATGACCTTGAAACCGGCCGCCCTGGCCCCTTTGGCGAAGGCATAGAGCCGTTCCGGGGTGCGGTGCGCCGAAACGATATGCGTCGCGCAGGCGACGCCCAGCGCTTCCAGCGTTTCGGCGGCGGCGCGCATGGTCGTCCAGTCCGACTGGCTTCCCATAATGATGGCGACGGAGGCGGTCATGTTCTTCTAGAATCACAGGTGAAGGGGCGCTGTGGAACAGGACTGCGCCGGCCACGGGTAAGCCATGGACTATCCTGTTCCGATCTTCAGCGGCAAGATCAAAAGCGAATCGGTTGGCTGGATTGCCCTTTTTGTGGTGACCAATGTGGCAATAACATCGCGAACTTCCCCACAGCCCGAAATCGCGGACGAGGAGCCCGTTATGGTCGATGCCCGCATCCGCGCCCTGGAGGCGGAACTGGCGGCCGCGCGCATCCGAATCGCCGAGCTGGAGGTGCGCGCCGAGCGCGACGATCTGCTCGATATCTTCAACAGGCGCGGATTCCTGCGCGAACTGCATCGCGCATTGGCCTATCGTGGACGTTACGGCGGCGGTATTGCGGTGTTGCTGTTCGATGTCGACCTGCTCAAGCCTGTGAACGACACTTTTGGCCATGCCGCCGGCGACGCGGTCCTGCGGGCGGTGGTCGAGACCGTGCAGCGTCATGTGCGCGCATCCGATGTTGTCGGGCGGCTCGGCGGCGACGAATTCGCGGTGTTATTGTGGAATGTTGCCGACGCGGGGCCGGCGGGCAAGGCGGCGATGCTGGAACAGGCTGTCGATGAGCTGAGACTGGTGTTCGACGGTCAAGAGATCGGCGTCGGTATATCGGTGGGGGCGGCGGTGGCCGAGCCCGGCGACGATGCGGCCATGGTGCTGGAGCGGGCCGATCGCGCGATGTATGCGCGCAAGGCGCAGCGTGGCGCCGGGCGGAGCGTTCCGGTCCGATCGCAGCATCCGCCGTTCAGGCGATGATGTCGGGCGTGATCTGGTCTTCGATGAAAGCAATGCGATCGCGCAACTGCAGCTTGCGCTTCTTGAGACGCTGAAGCCGCAGCAGATCCGGGGCGGGCGACTGATGCAGGGCCTCGATCGCCGCATCGAGATCGCGATGTTCCTGCTGCAGTCTGGCGAGTTCGACGGCAAGAACGCGCTGATCGTCGTCGGTCATGATGTTGATCGTCAATCGGTTCGCCCGAGAAATTACAGGCATTGCGGGTGCATGTGTAACGCAGTTTCCATCCTAGCACCGCGGAAGGTGTTTTTCGCCAGCGCCGGTGGAGGAATCAGGCTTTGATTCAAATCGCTTCAACATAGGGTTGAGAATATCTCACCGGTGTCGCTGCGCGGCGACGTTTGTTCCCCATCGTCTCGTACTTTGGTTAGAGCCCCAAACAGCCTGCTGCGTCACGACCCGTATCGACAGATGCTTTGTCTCGTGTACAATTCCCAGTCCACATCGGCTGAGGTCCAATCCTTGAGAGGAGACTTCGAATGGCGATACAGGCGCATCTCGTGGAGCTCGAACGCAAGCATCGTACGCTGGAAAGCGAACTGCATGACGCTCTCCGACATCTGTCGACTGACGACCTGCGGATCATTGAATTGAAGCGGCGCAAATTGCTGGTGAAGGACGAGATCGAACGCCTGAAACTCTCGATGCCGGACACCGTCCACTAGGGGCGCGTAGCAGGCACGCTGCGAGCAGACTGATCGCGGCCGCTGCCGGGTTCATGTGAGGATGTGGACGTGACCCGGACAGCGTCGGCGCAAAGCGGTTTGCTTTGCAGCGGCATAGGATGAGGCCGGCGCAACATCGCAGCGATGTTGCGCCGCTTCTATATTCGGGGATGTTCCGAGACACCGGGCTGCTCCGCGACGAAGTCGGCGAGAGCGAGCGACGCCGTCAATCCGGGCGACTCGATCCCGAACAGGTTGACCAGACCGGCGACGCCATGATCGTGCGGTCCCTGGATCATGAAGTCCTGAACCGCCACGGCGGGCGGCACGATCTTCGGGCGGATGCCCGAATAGGCCGGCAGCAGCGCGCCATCGGGCAGTTCCGGCCAGTAGCGCCGGATCGCCGGATAAAATCTTTCTGCGCGCTGTGCATCGATGTCGTATCGGATGGCGTCGATCCATTCGACATCGGGGCCGAACCGAGCCTGGCCGGCGAGATCGAGCGTCAGGTGAACGCCGAGACCGCCGGGCTCTGGCATCGGATAGATCAGCCTTGAGAACGGCGCCCGCGCGCTGCAACTGAAATAATTGCCCTTCGCGAGATAGGCTGTCGGAATGAGTTGGCGCGGCATGGCGTCGATGGTGTGCGCCACGGCGGGTGCGGACAGGCCGGCTGCGTTGATCAGCAGTGCGCACGTAAGCGTCATGGGCTCCGCGCCGCCGACATCCAGCTCGAATCCGGTCCCGGTCATGCGGGCGCCTTGCAGCGGCGCATGAAATGCGAATGCCGCGCCAGCGCTTTCCGCATCGCCGCGCAGCGCCAGCATATAGGCATGGCTGTCGATGATGCCGGTCGCGGGCGAGAGCAGCGCGCCGGCGCAACGCAGAGCCGGCTCCAGCGCTGTCGCCTGCGCCGCTGTGAGCAGCTCCAGCGCGACGCCATTGGCGGCGGCACGAGCCTGGATCGCCGCAAGTTTGCCGACGTCGTCCTCGGGAGCGGCGACGATCAGCTTGCCGCAGTTGCGGTGCGGAATGCCGTGATCGCGGCAATAGGCATAGAGCGCCTCCCGGCCGCTGACACAGAGGCGCGCCATGAGGCTGCCTTGCGGATAGTAAATGCCGGCGTGAATGACCTCGCTGTTGCGCGACGAGGTGATGGTGCCGATCGTCTCGGCCGCTTCCAGAACGATGACCTCGCGGCCGGCTAACGCCAATCGGCGGGCGATGGCGAGGCCCGCCACGCCCGCGCCGACGATGACGCAGTCAACGCTGTCCATCGCAACCGGCGCCACGATGGCGGCCCGGCGCGGCGCGATCACGATATGTAAGGGAATCGTTAAGCATGCCGGGCCGATTGCAGCAAGTTTGTGGCAGAAGCGAAGGTTTCACCCTAACTCGTTTACCCGATTCAAAGGGGTTGAGCCAGACAGTGCATGCCAAATCTCCGCAGGTGCTCCATGGCTGGCAAGAATTGGCAGGCGGGCGGACAGGCGATGCGCGCGGCAGGAGCCGTGACGTCCCTTTGCGCTATCTTCTTCGGCCGTCCGGCTTGGGCGGCCGCCATCGACTATACGGCGTTCGGGCAAGGCGGTTCGACGCCTGTCGTGTTTGCATGTCAGATCGCCGCCGGCGTGTTGGCGGCGAGCGCCGTGGTTATGACCGCCGCATATCTCCTCAATTCGCTCTGGCGCACGACCCAGCGCCGACGCCTGCGCAATCTGGCGCTGTCGGCTGCGGCGCTCAGCAATATCAGCGACGGCGTCGTGATGATCAACGCGCGCAATCGGGTGGTGTTCTGCAACGACCGCTTCCTCGAAATGTACGGGCTGAAGCGATCGGATATCCGCGACGGGCTGACCAGCCGCGAATTGGTCGAGTTGCGGCGGCGCAACGGCATGCTTACCCTGACCGCCGAAGAATATCTGCATCTGGTGTATTCGTCCGACGTCAGCGACATCAAGCTCGCCGACGGACGGATCATCACGCTGAGGGCCAACCGCCTCGCCAATGGCGGCGTCGTCGTCACCCATCAGGATTGTACGCATCAGCGCAGCCTTGCGCGGCAACTCGCGACGACGACCCAGTTCCTGGAGTCGGTGCTCGACAATATTCCGGTCTGTGTTGCCGCCAAGGCGCTCGATGACGGCCGCTACATTCTCGCCAACCGCGCCTTCGAGGAATTCGCAGGCATTCCGCGCGAAAGAATCGTCGGCGCCCGGGCGGACGAAATTTTTTCGCCCGCGACGGCTGACGCGATCAAGGACGCCGACCGCGCGGCGATCGCGTCGAGCGACGGTCATGTCCGTTTCAAGATGACGGTGGAGCGCGGGCGCGGCCAGCGGCTGCTGGACAGTATCCGCGTCGTGGCGTCCGACGGGAACGGCAATCCTGAATTCCTGGTGGCGTTGTTCAAGGACATGACCGAGGACAACGAGCTGTCGCAGGAACTGGAGACAACGAAGAAGTTTCTCGAACTCGTCGTGGACCATATTCCGATCGCGCTCGAAGTGCAGCGTGTCTCGGATGGCCAGCCGATGATCGTCAATCGCTGGGCGCGCCGGGTGCTTGATCGCGGCGAAGGCGAGCCGCTCGATCCGGAGACGGAGGGATATGCCGCACGCATGCGCAAGGACATGCAGGCGCGCGATCTCGCGGCGATCCGCAAGGGCGGCCATCACATCGAGGAACATCCGATTCAGACGCCGGAAGGTCTGCGCCTGTTCCTGACGCGCCGTGTCACCATACCCGATGCCGACGGTCAGCCCCTTTATCTGGTCAAGACCAATGAGGACATTACCGATCGCCGCGAGACGGAATCGCGCATGGCGCATATGGCGTATCATGACAGCCTGACCAATCTGCCCAATCGCGCCGCCTTCTCGCAATCGCTGTCGCAGATGATCGAAGCCTGCGCCTGCGACGGCGATGAGTTCGCCGTTCTGTCGGTCGATATCGACCGCATGAAGGAAATCAACGATGTGTTCGGCCATGCCTTCGGCGACAAGCTGATCATCGAGGCGGCGCGGCGGATGCAGGCGGCCACGCTCGGCGGCGTGCTGGCGCGCCTCAATGGCGATGAGTTCAGCCTGATCATCGACGGCGAGCAGCCCGAGGCGGGACGCGCGCTCGCCAAGCGGTTGCAGGATGCGATGGCGACGGAGTTCAATATTGATGGCAAGACCGCGCGGATCAGTCTGACGATCGGCGTTGCCGTGTTCCCGCACGACGGCGCGGACACCGCGACCTTGCTGACCAATGCCGATGTCGCGCTGTTCCGCGCCAAGGCGCTCGGGCGGGGGTCGGTCTGCCTGTTCGAAGCGCAGATGGACCAGCAGATCCGCGACCGGCGCGCGTTGCATCAGGATCTCGCCTGCGCCATCCGGAATGGCGAGTTGCGGCTGCATTTCCAGCCTCTGGTCCGGACGGGCAAAGACGGCACGCATCACGAGGTCGCCGGCTTCGAGGTGCTGACGCGTTGGTTCCATCCGACCCGCGGGCTGGTCTCCCCGGACGTGTTCATTCCGCTTGCCGAGGAAAGCAGCCTGATCGTCGAGATGGGCGAATGGATCCTGCGTGCGGCGTGCCGCGAGGCGGCATCGTGGCCGCGGCCGCTGCAGGTCGCGGTCAATCTGTCGCCTGCGCAGTTCAAGCATGGCGATCTGGTGGGGCTGGTGCATTCCATCCTGCTCGAGACGGGGCTGCCGCCGGCGCGGCTGATCCTGGAAATCACCGAAGGCGTGCTGATTACCGATACCGAGCGCGGCCTGTCGCTGCTGCGCCGGGTCAAGGCGCTCGGCGTCGGCATCGCCATGGACGATTTTGGCAGCGGCTATTCCTCGCTGACCTATCTGCAGGCGTTCCCGTTCGACAAGATCAAGATCGACCAGGCCTTCGTCATGAATCTCGGCCGTAATCCGCAGTCGGCCGCCATCGTCCGGGCGGTGATCGGGCTCGGCCACGGCCTCGGCATCACGCTGGTCGCCGAAGGCGTGGAAACCCAGGAGCAGCTCGATTTTCTGCTCGCCGAAGGCTGCGATCAGGTGCAGGGCTATTATCTCGGCAAGCCGGCGCCCATCGAGCAGTATGCCGCCGCGCTGGGCCGGCTTCCGCCGGTCGAGCCCACGCTGCGCCAGGCGGCGCAGTAGCCCGGCGCTCCGCGACAAGACGTCCCGTTGCATTTGCCCGTTTGCCGCCTTGCCGTTCCCTGCGGCGCGGGCTAGAGCACGATCCGGCAACAATCCTCCGGCTCCCGCTGTGGCCGGCGAAAACTGGTGGCGGACGAATTGTCGAAGACCGGAACCGCAGTGTCCGGACGGGATGAGCTTGCGGCCGCTGCGCCGCTGTTGCGCATCCAGTCGGTGGTCAAGAATTTCGGCGGCGTCACCGCCGTGGACGGCGTCTCTCTCGATATTCGCGCAGGCGAATTCTTCGCGCTGCTCGGCCCGAGCGGCTGCGGCAAGACGACCTTGCTGCGCATGCTGGCGGGCTTCGAGGCGCCCGACGCAGGCGCGATCCTGCTCGACGGCAAGGATATCGCCCACGCGCTGCCGCATCAGCGGCCGGTCAACATGATGTTCCAGAGCTATGCGCTGTTCCCGCATCTCACGGTCGCGGGCAACGTCGCATTTGGCCTCAAGCGGCAGGGCCTGTCGAAGGCCGAGACCGATGCCCGTGTCGCGGAAATGCTGGCGCTGGTGCAGCTCAGCGGCTTCGGCGAGCGGCGGCCCGACCAGTTGTCCGGCGGTCAGCGGCAGCGTGTGGCGCTGGCGCGGGCTTTGGCGCGGCGGCCGCGCGTGCTGCTGCTCGACGAGCCGCTGGCGGCGCTCGACAAGCGTCTGCGCGAAGGCACTCAGCGCGAGTTGCTCGCGTTGCAGCGCCGGCTCGGCATGACCTTCATCGTCGTCACCCACGATCAGGAAGAGGCGATGGCGCTGGCCGATCGCATCGGCGTCATGAATGCCGGCCGGCTGCAACAGGTGGCGCCGCCGCGCGAGCTTTACGAAGCGCCGGCCTCGCGCTGGGTCGCGGAGTTCGTCGGCGACGTCAACATCATCGAGGCGCAGGTGACGGCGCAGGATGAAGGTCACGTGACGCTGTGGACCGACGCGGCCTGCGCCATCGTCGCCGCCGCGCCGCGCGAGAGCGTCGAGGGCAAGGTGTGCGTCGCCATCCGCCCCGAGAAAATCCGCCTGTCGCCGCACGCCGGCGGCGAAGCTGCGGCGGCCGTCAACGCGCTGCCGGGCGAGGTGATCGGTCACAGCTATCTCGGCGACAATTCGCTCTATCAGGTCAAGCTCGTCACCGGCCTGTTGCTGCGCGCCGCCGTCACCAACGCCGCGCGGGCAGGG
>JBEBWH010000133.1:0-8276 GCA_040392305.1 Bradyrhizobium sp.
AACTCTATATCTTTGTCTGACGCGTTTTCTTCACGCGAGCCGGTTCCCACCCTCGGGTCAAGCCCGAGGGCGTGCTTCGCTCGAAAACGCTTCAGTTGGTTGCCGTCACCAGCCAGTTGGGATCGTCGGCCTGGAGCTTTCGCGCGAAGGTCCATTCGTCCGACGTTTCAATGCAGGCGCTTTCGCCGCTGACGTCGTCGGCGGCGAGCGGGGCTGTCAGCCACTCGCCGATGAATCGCACCGAAATTTCGGCATGACCGTCGACGATGCCGACACCGATCACTTCCGGAGATGCGAGATGAATCAGGCTCGCTTCGGTGTTCGCGGCGTCGTGCTTGCGGACGGTCATGGCGCGCAGAAAGGCATCGCGGATATCGGCCGCGACGAGCGGTTCGAGCATGGACGGATGGCCCGTGAGGAACGCGGTGACCACGGTTTCATAGGCGATCTGCGCACCCTCGAGAAATGCTGCGAGTTCGAAGCCCGGATCGCGGAGACGAAGCCTGCCGATGGCATCCGCCATCTCGGTATGGCGAGCGGTCTGATCGGCCTTGAGCCGCCCATCATGCGTGACAGGCGCAGGAAAAGGCGTGGTTTGATGCGGCAGTAAAGGGAGCGTGGCGGCGCCGTGGTCGTCGTGCTCGCTGTCCTTGTCGTGCTGGCGAATCTGGCGCAGCGACCACCAGACCTGCCAGCACAGCGTTGCGAGCAGAATGAGCGATATCAGCGCTGATCCGTCCGTATCATGCTCCATGATTGTCTCCGCATGCTCCGAAACTTTCGCGGCGATATGCGGGCGTTGCGGAGCAGATCAATATCGGTAGCGAACGACACGCGGCATCGACGTTGCCGCCCCGCCTCATCGATCGCCCTGACATTGCCCGCGGCGTCACGATCGCACGACCTTGATCGAAGGTCCGACGGTCTTGGCGCGTGGCGTTTGAGAAACTGCCATGCCACTGCCGCCGCGCCGCAGCATGACGATCTCGCTGATGACCGACAGGGCGATTTCTTCCGGCGTTCGTGCGCCGAGATCGAGCCCGGCCGGCGCGCGGATGCGTTCCAGCGCGACGCGGTCGAAGCCTTCGTCGCGCAGATAGTCCATTACCAGCCGGGTGCGCTTGTGGCTCGCAATCAGCGCGATATAGCCGACCTCGGATTTCAGGACGCGGCGCATCGATTCATGGTCGCCCTTGTGCTGGGTCGCGACCACGACGAAGTCGGCGGGCGCGGGCGAAAGCGCTTCATAGCCGAGGTCGTCGGCGATGATCCGCACGGCGTCGGGGAAGCGTGCGGCGTCCGCCATCGGATCGTTGACAACCGGGTCAAATCCCATCAGCGCGCCGATGTGGCACAGGCATTCCGACACGCGACCGTGTCCGAGAATCCAGAGCAACGGCCGCGGCAGCACCGGTTCGACATAGACCCGCATCGATCCGCCGCATGGCATGCCGGCGCCGAGCACCTCGTCGTCGAGGTCGATATCGATGATCTGCGGCGCATCGTTTTCGATCGCTTCGATGGCCGCATGCGCGACGGTGGATTCGGCGCAGCCGCCGCCGACCCAGCCTGAGATCACCGCGCCGTCCCGGTCGAAAATCGCCTTCGCGCTCAGACGGGCCGAGGTCGAGCCCTGGGTCTCGATCACCGTCGCCATCGCGAAGGCGCGCCGCGCCGCTTGCAGCCGCAGCGCCGTGCCGAGGATGTCGTTGTCCGATGCTGGCGTTGTTTCGATGCTCATGGCTTGCGTTCCGGCATGACGGCCGATCCTTGCCAAGCTTTTCCGGGAAGCCCTCACCGGGCCGATGAATTGTCCTCCCGCCTTTAAGTGCAGGCAAATGAATTTAATTGACCGCTTTGTGCAATATTTTTGCTATTAGTCGCATCGGTCAGGGTGATGGTGCATGGATACCGAGCTTGCCCGCACATTCCTCGAAATTGTCCGCACGCGCAGCTTCGTCCGTGCGGCCGAGCGGCTGAATGTCAGCCAGACCGCGGTGAGCGCGCGGGTGCGGACGCTTGAGGAGCGGCTTGGCCGTCCGCTGTTTCTTCGCAACAAGAGCGGCGCGGTGCTGACGCCCGCCGGTGAGCAGTTCCTGCGCTACGCGCCGATGTTTCTGCAGCTCTGGGAGCGCGCCCGCCATCAGGTGGCGGTGCCGCGCGGCCGCCGCGCAGTGCTCGCGCTCGGCGGCGAGCTCAGCCTGTGGAACCCGCTGCTGCTCGACTGGATGCACTGGATGCGGCGTTCGGCTGCCGACGTCGCGCTGCGGGTGCAGGTCGGCATGCCCGAAGATCTGACCAATCAGGTCGTCGAAGGCGTGCTCGATATCGCGGTGATGTATGCGCCGCAGCAGCGGCCGGGTCTGCGGGTGGAACTGCTGCTCGAAGAGAAGCTGGTGCTGGTGACGACCGACAAGGAAGCCGAGCAGGTCCGGCCCGACGACTATGTCTATGTCGACTGGGGGCCGGATTTCGCCCTGCATCACGGTCGCAAGTTTCCGGAAGCGGTCGATTCCGGCCTGTCCGTCGGCCTCGGCCCGCTGGCGCTCAACTATGTTCTCGAAGCCGGCGGCTCGGGTTATTTTCGGCAGCGGGCAGTTGCTCCGTATATCGCGGCGGGCCGTCTGCATGCCGTGCCCGGCGCGCCGAGCTTCTTCTATCCGGTCTACGCCGTGTGCTCGGCGCATGCCGACGACCGGCTGATCGAAAGCGCGCTGGAAGGGCTGCGGATCGTCGCCCAGGAAGGGCGGAGGTGACGCCCGCCGTCAGTGTGCGCCGATGTGCTTGCGGCGGATGCGCCGCACCACCCACCAGATCGCAAGCGCTGCGATCGGCACGAACGCCGCGCTGAGATAGACCGGTTCGATCGGCACCGCGCCGCTGTCGTGCGCGGCCTTCACCACGTAGCCGAACAGCCCGACGACATAATAGGTGATGGCGGCGACCGACAGCCCCTCGACGGTGGTCTGCAACCGCAATTGCAGTTGCGTGCGCTCGTTCATCGAGCGGAGCAGTTCCTGGTTCTGCTGCTGGCGCTCGACATCGACGCGCGTGCGCAGCAGATTGGCCGCGCGGGTCAGCTTCTGCGAGAGGCTGGTCTGCCTCGTCTCGGTCGCGGTGCAGGTGCGCATTGCGGGAGCCATGCGGCGCGCGAGGAACGAGGACCAGGTCGGCAGCCCGCCGATCGCCTGCTCGCCGATGCTTTGCAGCCGCTGCTTGACGATCTCGTCATAGGCGCGGCTCGCTCCGAAGCGGAACAGGCTGGCCGCGCCGCCCGCTTCGACCTCGGCGGCCAGCGCCATCAGTTCGTCGAGCAGGTGGTGATTGTCGGAGAGGTCGTGCGCGCCGCGCATCATCTCGGTGACCTCGGCAAGGCGCTTCTCGGCGCTGGCGATCGAGGGCATCAGCCGTTGCGCTTCGGGCAGGCCGAGCAGTGCGAAGGTGCGGTAGGTCTCGATATCGATGATGTGCTGGATCAAGCTGCCGGCGCGTTCGCCGCTCATGCCGCGATCGGTGATGAGAATGCGGACGAAGCCGCCGGCATCGAGCTGGAAATCGGTGGCGTAGGTCGCCATCGCGTCGGCGGTGTCGGCGGCCGCGAGGCTGGCGCGGTCGAACAGTTGCTCGGGAGCAGCGCGGTTGTCGCTGGCCGGCAGAACATGCAGATCGATCGCGACCATCAGCGGTCCCGGCTGCGGCACCTGCCGCATCGGGGTGGCGAGACTGTCGGCGGCCGGGTGGAACGCCGGGGCGTCGGGCTCGGAGGGGAATTCCCATGTATAGGTGGTGAATTCCGAATGCTGCTCCCAGCGCAGCACGGTTGCGCCCAGCGTGATGCGCAGATGCTTCTCCGCGGGCTGGGGTGGGGCCAGTCCTCTCGCGGCGCAGAAGACGGCGAGCTGGGCGCGGTCGGCGGCGGCCCGGTCGCCGGTGGTGTCGAATGCGAAATGCAGGATCCGGGCAGGCGCGCGGATCGGCGTGACCGGCCGGGCATGAACCTCCCCGAGCACGGCGGCGCGCAGCGGATGCGCCGCCAGCCCGCCGGTTTGGCCGCTTCCGATGGAAACGGTGGCGCTCATGTCGCGTCCAGCCCCCTGAAGGTGTCTAGCAGCGACGCTTATCATCTGGCCGTGCAGGACAGAAGCGGGAACGGATGAGGGAGGGGCAAAAAACCTTGGTGTTGTTTGCATGATGGGCGGCCGGCTCCTATGGTGCCGCGCGCCGCGGCCGGCAGGTTGGTCCGCGGATCAGGAGATCAAAGCAGGGTGAAACCGTTACGTATCGGCACGCGCAAGAGCACCATGGCGCTGGCGCAGACGGGCGAAATCGCGCGGCAGCTCCGCGCCGGGCATCCGGGTCTCGCGGTTGAAATCGTGCCGTTCGATACCCGCGGGGATCAGGACCAGACCAGCAAGCTGCTGCGGCATGGCGGCAAGGGTGGCGCCTTCGTCGCCGAGATCCGCGCCGCGATGCTCGCCGGCTCGCTGCAGGCGGCCATGCATTCGCTCAAGGACGTGCCGGGAAACGAGGAGACGCCGCAACTCGTGCTCGGCGCCATGCTCAAGCGCGACCCGGCCGGCGACGCGTTGGTGCTCCGTGAAGGGGTGACGCTTGAGGCGCTTCGAAGCACCCGCGGCAAGGGTTACAAGATCGGCACCAACGCGGTGCGCCGTGCCGCCTATCTGCGCCGGTTGTTTCCGGACATCGAGGTGATCCATTTCCGCGGCGCGGCCGATACCCGAATCGCGAAGCTTGATCGCGGCGACAAGCAGCGCCTGCCCGGCGGCGGCGCGGTCGGCCCGGCCGATGCGCTGATCATGGCGCGCTCGGGGCTGGAGCGCGTCGGGCAGATCGCCCGCATGGCCTATGAGTTCTCGCCGGCGGAGATGCTGCCGGCGGTCGGGCAGGGCATCATCACGGTGGAATGCGCGGCCTGCGACTGGCAGACGCGCGCGCGTCTTGCGCGGATCGACGATCCTGTCTCGCGCGCCTGCGCCGAGGCGGAACGGGAGGTGCTGTGGGTCCTCAACGGGCACTGCAATTCCCCGATCGCCGGACATGCGGTGATCGCCGGGGCCGACATGACGCTGACGGCGTCGGTGCTGGACGAGGCGGACGGCGCTTTCATCGAGGTGGTCCGGACTGCGCCGGCGGCCTATCCGCGCGAGCTGGGCCGCGCGGTGGCGATGGAGCTGCTCGACCGGGGCGCTGCCGACCTGATCGCCCGCTCGCGGCCGGATTGAGGGTTCGGGTGGGATGCGCGCAGCCGCAACGCCGGCACGAACAGCGACGCTGATCGGGACCGCGGCGATCGGGATGTGGTCGCTGCTGGCGTTGCTCACGGTGGCGACCGGCTCTGTTCCGCCCTTTCAGCTTGCCGCGCTGACCTTTGCGATCGGCGCCTGCGTCGGGCCGCTGGTGCAGCTGGTCCGCAGCCGGACATGGTTGCCGCCGTCGCGCGTGCCGCTTGCCGCCTGGCTTGTCGGCATCAGCGGGCTGTTCGGCTATCACGCGCTTTACTTCGCCGCGCTGCGCTGGGCGCCACCCGCAGAAGCCGGGCTGCTGAACTATTTCTGGCCGCTATTGATCGTTCTGTTTTCGGCGCTGTTGCCGGGCGAGCGGCTGGCTGGTCATCATCTCGCCGGCGTTGCGCTGGGTCTTGCCGGAACGGTGCTGCTGTTCGCCGGGCGCGGCGGTGCCGATTTCTCCGCCGAGCATCTGCCGGGTTTCGCCGCGGCGCTTGCCGCTGCTTTCATCTGGGCCGGCTATTCCGTGCTGTCGCGGCGGCTCAAAGCGGTGCCGACCGATGCGGTGGCGGGCTTTTGCCTCGCGACCGCAATTCTTGCGGCGCTGTGCCATCTGGCGTTCGAAGATACCGTGTGGCCGGATACCGCCCTGCAATGGCTGTGCGTGGCGGCGCTCGGCATCGGGCCGGTCGGGATGGCGTTCTATGCCTGGGATATCGGCATGAAGCGCGGGGATATCCGCGTGCTGGGCGCTGCCGCCTACGCGACGCCGCTGCTATCGACGGCATTGCTGGTGGCGGCCGGATTTGCCGCGCCCAGCGTCTCGCTCGGTGTGGCCGCTGTGCTGATTGCCGGCGGCGGTCTGGTCGCGGCCAAGGATCTGTTCGCGAAGCGGGGATAGCGGTCCGCTTCCAGCATTCGCATCCGCTTCAGCGGGCGCTGTTGGATTGGCTCTGCTGATTAGGTGAGAAGTCCGGCGGGGCCAGCTCGAAGCCTGCGAAGTCGAAGCCGGGCGCCACGGTGCAGCCGACCAGCGTCCAGTCGCCGCGGCTTTCCGCCGCCTGCCATGCATGCGCAGGCACGACGGCCTGCGGCATCTCTCCCGCGATGACGTCGCCGCCCAAGCGATGGATACGCACGCCCTCGGCATCGGCGATTCGCAGATCGAGCGGGGCGCCGGCGTAGTAGTGCCAGACCTCGGCGGCATCGACGCGATGCCAGTGCGAGCGCTCGCCGCGCGCCAGCAGAAACAGAATGGCGGTTGATGCTGCACGGCCATTGGCGTCGGCGCGCGGGTCGCGAAACGTTTCGCGGAAATGTCCGCCCTCGGGATGCGGCGCAAGGCGCAGCCGCGCGATGATCTCGGCGGCCGCGCCCTGCAATGGATAACTCATGAGCGGTTCTTGCGTTCGCGGATTTCGCCGAACACTTCCGCCGCGCTTTTGCCGGCGAGGCCGACGGCGGCGGCGACCGACGCAACGTCGGCGCGCAGGAAGACGTTGGCCTTCTTTTCATCGCCGAGCAGCGTCGGCAGCGTCGGCTTGCCGGCGGCGCGCAACCGCTCGACGTCCGCCGCGCGCGCCTTGAGGTCCGGATTGTCGGGCTCGATGGTGAGCGCGAAGTTGATATTCGATTGGGTGTATTCGTGGCCGCAGTAAAGCCGCGTGTCGTCCGGCAATGCGCGCAGCTTGAGCAGCGACTCCCACATCATCGGATAGGTGCCTTCGATCACGCGACCGCAGCCGATCGAAAAGATCGTATCGGCGGCGAACAGCGCCTTCTCGCTGTCGAAGACATAGCTGATGTGGTCGAGCGTGTGCCCGGGCGTCTCCAATACGCGCGCGACAAGGTTGCCGACCTTGACCGTGTCGCCTTCCTTCACCCGAACGTCGACATCGGCGATCGGCGCCGCCTTATCGTGCGGCGCGGTGACGCGGCAGCGATATTTCCGTTTGAGTTCGCCGATGCCCTGAACATGGTCGGCATGATGGTGCGTGATGAGGATATCGGTCAGCGTCCAGCCTTCGCGCTCCAGTGCGGCGATGATTGGCGCTGCTTCAGGGGCATCGATCGCCGCGGTCGCTCCGGTCGCGGGATCGTGAATCAATGCGCCAAAATTGTCGGAAAGACACATGAAGAGGCGAATTTCGGCAGACATGGCAGCTCCATCAATCGGATCGACGCGCGTGGCCTTGGGCGGCGTATCGGGCGGTGCATCAAGTTTCGGTCAGCCTTAACACATGTGCGGGGCGGGATGAAATCCGGGGCTTCTGGCGGTCCGTTCAGCCGACTCCATCATTACGGTCCGGCGTGATAAAATAAATCTGCAATGGCATTGGATGTAATCGATCTGCGTGACTTTTATTCGCGACGTCTTGGCGGCGTCGCGCGACGGCTGATCAATCGCGGCATCCGGGCGCGCTGGCCGGATGCGCAGGGATTGCGCGTGCTCGGGCTCGGCTACACGACGCCCTATCTCGGTCTGTTCCGTGAGGACGCCGAGCGCTGCATCGCTTTCATGCCGGCCACGCAGGGCGTGCTTAAATGGCCGACGGCGCGCCCGACGCTGACGGCGCTGGTGGACGAATTTTCCATGCCGCTGCCTGACGCCAGTATCGACCGCATCCTACTGGTGCATGCGCTGGAGATGTCCGACGATCCGGCGCGCCTCCTGCGCGAGATATGGCGCGTGCTTGCGCCATCGGGCCGCATGCTGGCGGTGGTGCCGAATCGTCGCGGCGTCTGGACCCGCTCGGACAAGACGCCCTTCGGGCATGGCCGCCCTTACTCGCGCACGCAGATCATGCAGCTGCTGCGCGAGACATGGTTCACCCCCACCGAATGGGGCGAGGCGCTGTTCGTGCCGCCATTTGGCGCGGGCTGGTTTCTGCGTTCGGCGATTGCCTGGGAGCGGTTGGGAGCGAGGGTCTCGCTGCCGTTTGCCGGGGTGCATATCGTCGAGGCGTCCAAGCAGGTCTACCGCGGCATTCCCATCACCCGCGAGCGCACGCGGCTGATTCCGGCGCTCGA
>JBEBWH010000134.1:0-8232 GCA_040392305.1 Bradyrhizobium sp.
CAATGCGTGATCTGGCTGGCCTCGGATCGTTCCACGTTCGTCAACGGCATCGACATCGTCGTCGATGGCGGCATGATTGGCGGCAAAATGTATTCGCCGCATCAGGAGAGCCTGCGCCAGACCAAACAGGCGCTCGGAATCTGAACGGCGGGCAAGGCCGGATGTCTTCGCGCCGCCGCCTGGACGGATTTATCGCGATTGCCGGAAGCGGCGATCGTGCCGGCGCGGTCGAACGCGCCGCCCATGACCCGTGCTCGATGAAGGGCTGACAGGTCGCGAATGACGTCTCCCGGTCCCGCGCCCGCCGCGGACGAAACCTCGGTCCGCTTCGAGGGCTGGCGCGTGGTGGCGGCCTGCTTCTGCATGGCCAGCTTCGGCTGGGGCCTCGGCTTTTACGGGCACAGCGTCTATCTCGCGGAGTTGCAGCGGGTTCATGGCTGGCCGGCTTCGCTGATCGCCACCGCCACGACCTGCTTCTATCTGGCGGGCGCGCTGCTCGTGACCTTCATCAGCGAGGCGATGCGCTGGCTCGGTCCGCGCAATTGCCTGCTTGCCGGCATCGCCTGCATGGCGGCGGCGGTGGCGCTGCTCGGACAGATCACCGCGCCGTGGCAGCTGTTCGCCGTCTACGGGCTGATGGCGGTGGGATGGGCCGGCACCACTCTCGGCGCGGTGACGACGACGCTCGGGCTGTGGTTCAACCGCCGTCGCGGCATGGCGATCAGTCTCGCCCTCAACGGCGCGAGTTTCGGCGGCATCCTCGGCGTGCCGCTCATGGTGATAGCGATCGCCGCATTCGGTTTCCCGCTCGCGATGGCGGCGGCGGCCGGCGCGATGATCCTGCTGCTGGTGCCGATGATGGTCGTCTGCATCGGCACGCCGCCGCCCGCGCCGGCAATGGGGCCGGACCGGCCGGATGGCGCGCCCGTGCGGCCGCCGCAGTCACCGGCGCGCATTCGCGCCGAGGCGTTGCGCAGCGTGGCGTTCCTCACCGTCGCGATCCCGTTCGCCTGCGTGCTGTTCGCGCAGGTCGGCTTCGTCGTGCACGCGATCTCCTTTCTCGATCCGATGATCGGCCGCCAGCATGCCGCCGCAGCGGTCGTCATCGTCACCGTGATGGCGGTGGTGGGACGCGTGCTGGTCTCGACGGTGATCGATCGCTTCAACCAGCGGCTCGCGGCGTCGCTGTCCTTCGTCAGCCATGCCTTGGCGCTGCTCCTGTTCATCAACGCAAGCAATGTCATGCTGGTCTATGCGGCGGCGGCGCTGTTCGGATTCTCCGTCGGCAACATGATCACGCTGCCTGCGCTGATCATCCAGCGCGAGTTCGATGCGTCCGCTTTCTCCGTGCTGATCAGCCTGAACACGGCGGTCACCCAGATCGCCTTTTCGTTCGGCCCCGGCGTCATCGGCTTCCTGCGCGATCTGTCCGGCAGCTATGTCGTGCCGTTCTCCGCCTGCATCGGTTTGCAGCTCATAGCGGCGATGCTGGTTCTGGTGCGCGGCAAGCCGCGGCCCGCGGCCGGATAGTCAGCCGGTCTCGCGCAACAGGTCGTTGAGGTCGAGGCGGTGCGTGTACATCGCGAGCGCCCCGGTGCCGTCGCGCGGCCATTCCGCTTCGGGCCGGTCGCGATAGAGTTCGACGCCGTTGTTGTCCGGATCGCGCAGATAGAGCGCCTCGCTGACGCCGTGGTCGCTCGCGCCGTCGAGGCTGATCCCGGCTGCGATCAGCCGGCGCAGGGCGTCGGCCAGCGCGGCGCGCGTCGGGTAGAGAATGGCGAGATGAAACAGCCCGGTGGTGCCGGGAGCGGGCGGCCGTCCGCCTTTGCTTTCCCATGTGTTGAGGCCGATGTGATGATGATATCCGCCGGCCGAGATAAAGGCGGCGCCGTCGCCCATGCGCTGCATCAGCTCGAAGCCGAGCACGTCGCAGTAGAAGCCGAGGGCGCGATCGAGGTCGGCCACCTTGAGGTGAACGTGCCCGATGCGCGTTCCTGCGGCGATGGGAGTGTTCCCGTTCGCACTGGTCCCGGACATGCTCTTGTCGCGTCCATCTTCGCCGGAATGGCTGATCTGGATTTCAGACTAGCCGTCGCTTCGTCCGTTGAGAAGCTTGCCCATCGAGGGGCGGGACCCGGTTATTCCCGAGTTGTTTCAATTTCCTTGTTGCGAATGATTCGCATTGATGGCGCGGGAGCGTTCCGCCGCCGCCGAGCGTCGGCGGCAATTCGATCTCGCTGACGGTGCCGGTGCGCTTCGCCCGATAGAGCCTCCGTCTACTCGGCGTCGCTCTGCCGTTCCGGCGCGGCGTCGGCGAAGGCCGGCAGCGCTCTCGCCGCGGTGTCGGCGACGAGCAGGCGCGGAAAGGCGGAGACATCGACGCCGAAGCGGCGCGCATTGGCGAGCTGCGGCACCAGGCACAGGTCGGCCAGCGTCGGCGCGGCGCCGAAGCAGAACGGACCGGGCTCGTCGGCGACGAGCCGCTCGCAGGCCGCCAGCCCGTCGGCGTTGATCCAGGCCGCCCAGGCGGTGACGTCGTCGGCGGTCGCGCCCTGGTCGCGCAGCCGCGTCAGCACTTTCAGATTCTGCACCGGGTGGATGTCGCAGGCGATCGCCTGCGCGAAGGCGCGCACGTGGGCGCGGCGCAGCGGATCGGCGGGCAAAAGCGGCGGTTCGGGATGCGTCTCGTCGAGCCATTCGATGATGGCGAGCGACTGCGTCAGCTGCGTGCCGTCGTCGAGCGTCAGGGTCGGCACCAGGCCCTGCGGATTGAGGGTGAGATAGCCGGCGTCACGCTGTTCGCCCTTGCGCAGATGATGCGGCACATGCGTGACGCCGATGCCCTTGAGGTTGAGCGCGATGCGCACGCGATAGGCGGCGCTGCTGCGGAAGTAGCCGTGAAGCTGCACTGTGTCGTTCTCCCGTCGATTCCGGCCGTGCGGCACGGTCAGAGCCGCACCATGCGTTTGCCGCGATTATCTCCGGCAAGCAGTCCGATCAAGGCGTCCGGCGTGTTTTCCAGCCCCTCGATGATGTCTTCCTGCACCTTGAGCCGCCCGGCCGCGACCCACGCCTGCAAGTCCTTCAGCGCCTGTTCGCGCTGATCGAAATAGTCCATCACGATGAAGCCCTGCATGATGAGCCGCTTGACGACGATGAGGCCCGGCACGCCGCGCGGACCGGTCGTCGACGGCTCGCCGTCATATTGCGAGATCGCGCCGCAGCAGGCGATGCGACCGCGCTGGTTCATCAGCGCGAGGCAGGCTTCGAGAATGTCGCCGCCGACATTGTCGAAATAGACGTCGATGCCTTTCGGCGCCGCGGCCTTGAGCGCCCTGAACAGGTTGTCGCTTTTGTAGTCGACGGCCGCGTCGAACCCCAGTTCCTCGGTCAGCCAGCGGCACTTCTCCGCGCCGCCGGCGATGCCGACGACATGGCAGCCCTTGATCCTGGCGATCTGGCCGACCAGCGAGCCGACCGAGCCCGCCGCCGCCGACACCGCCACGGTTTCGCCCGGCTGCGGACGCCCGACATACAGCAGGCCGAAATAGGCGGTGAGCCCGGCAATCCCGTAGACGCTGAGCAGATGCGACAGCGGTTCGAGCCGCGGCAGCTTGATGAGATGCTTCGCCGGCAGCACGCAGTAATCCTGCCAGCCGGTGTCGGCGAAGACGAGGTCGCCGGGCGCGAAACCGGCCGCCTTCGACGACACCACCTCGGCCAGCGCGCCACCGGCCATCACGGTGTCGGTCTCGATGGCGGCGCGATAGGTCGCGCCATGCATCCATGCGCGATTGGCGGCGTCGAGCGAGATCAGGCGGACGCGCAGCAGCACCTCGCCATCGCGCGGCTCCGGCCGCGCTGTCTCGGTCATGCGGAAATGCGCGGGGCCAAGTTTGCCTTTCGGCTTCTCGACCAGCAAAATCTGACGGTTGATGGCATCGCTCATGACCGGTCGCCTTCTTTTGCCGCGTACTGCTCAGCGATAACACGGAGTTGATCGGATCGGCTGCGATCCGCGTGATGGAAGGCTAAAGTCTTGGCAGTGACTTCACAATCGTTTCCTTTGTCGGATAGAACGGTGCGCGCGTGTCGCGCGGCCATTCGCGCCTGACAACGGATCGGAGTCAAAATCCGTGGACAGATTGATGCTGCCGTTTTCGCCGCGTTTCATCGTGCTGACGATCTGCGCGGTCGTCACGGCTTTGCTGCTGGCCTTCGCGCTGACCGACGACGCGCTTTCCGGCATCGTCATCGTCCCGCTGATCGTATTCGCGGCGCTGACCCTGCTCGGCGTGTACGACCTGCTGCAGAAAAGCCATGCGGTGCTGCGCAACTATCCGGTCTCCGCGCATCTGCGGTTTTTGTTCGAAGAGATCCGGCCCGAGATGCGGCAGTATTTTTTCGAGAGCGAAAAGGACGGCAAGCCGTTCAGCCGCGACACCCGCGCCGTGGTGTATCAGCGCGCCAAGATGGTGCTCGACAAGCGCCCGTTCGGCACGCAGATCGACGTCTACGGCGAGGGCTACGAATGGATGCATCATTCGGTGGCGCCGAAGCCGCTCGGCGATCCGGATTTTCGCATTGCGATCGGTGGCCCCGATTGTCTCAAGCCGTATTCGGCGTCGGTGTTCAACATCTCGGCGATGAGCTTCGGCGCGCTCAGCGCCAATGCGGTGCGGGCGCTCAACGGCGGCGCCAAGAAAGGCGGCTTCGCGCATGACACCGGCGAGGGCGGTCTCAGCCCCTATCATCGCGAGAACGGCGGCGATCTGATCTGGGAGATCGGCTCGGGCTATTTCGGCTGCCGCACGCGAAGCGGAGAGTTCGATCCGGACGAGTTCGCGCGCGTCGCCGCGCTCGATCAGGTCAGGATGGTGGAGCTGAAGGTCAGCCAGGGCGCCAAGCCCGGGCAGGGCGGCGTGCTGCCCGCGCCGAAAGTGTCGGAGGAGATCGCCCGCATCCGTGGCGTCGGGATGGGCGAGGACTGCATCTCGCCGGCCTATCACAAGGCGTTCTCGACGCCGGTCGGCATGATGCGCTTCATCGCCGAGATGCGGCGGCTGTCCGGCGGCAAGCCGGCCGGCTTCAAGCTCTGCATCGGCCACCGCTGGGAGTTTCTGGCGCTCTGCAAGGCGATGCTGGAAACCGGCATCTATCCGGATTTCATCGTCGTCGACGGCGCCGAGGGCGGCACCGGCGCCGCGCCGCTGGAGTTCATGGATCATGTCGGCATGCCGTTGCGGGAGGGTGTCAACTTCGTCCACAACGCCCTTATCGGCATCAATGCGCGCGACCGCATCCGCATCGGCGCGTCCGGCAAGATCGCGACGGCCTTCGATATGGCGCGCGCGATGGCGCTCGGCGCCGACTGGTGCAACGCCGCGCGCGGTTTCATGTTCGCGCTGGGCTGCATCCAGTCCTTGAGCTGCCACACCGACCGCTGCCCGACCGGCGTGACGACGCAGGACCCGACCCGCAGCCGGGCGCTGGTGGTGCCGGACAAGCTGCAACGCGTCCACAACTACCATCGCGCCACGCTGCGCGAACTCGCGGAGCTTCTGGCGGCGGCCGGTCTCAGCCATCCCGACGAGATCGAGCCGATCCATTTCTCGCGCCGGGTTTCGGCGACGGAGGCGTGGAGCTTCGCGCGGCTTTATCCGCAATTGCGGCCGGGCGAACTGATCGAGGGCACGGAGGTGCCGCGCTTCCGCGATGCGTGGGCGCTGGCGCGCCCGGACTCGTTCCAGCCGGCCGCGATGCTGTGAGCAGCGTCGCCGCGCGGTTCAGAACGAGCCGTGCAGCCGGCCGGAAAACACCGACACCGGGCCACGGTCGGCGTTGTAGGCCGGATTGACGATGAACTGATAGTTGGCGGTCAGTGTCAGCCGCGGCGCGAGCGCGAACGCGTAATAGGTTTCGAGAATGCGCTCCTGCCGGTAGTTGAGCGCGCCGTCGCCGACCAGGATGCCGTAGCCGCCGGCGGCGAGGAAATCGCGGTGATCCTTGGACAGCGCGTTGATCGCACCGGCGATGCCGAACACGTCGTCAGGACGCCCCCACCGCGCGCCCTTGACCGACAGGCCCAGCGACAGGCTGGAGTCGATGTCGGTGAAGGCCATGATCTCGCTCCTGCCGTTGTTCCAGCTCCAGCGCCCGAACGCGCCGATGTCGTCGGTCAGCGCCTGTTCGAGATTGACGACGTAGCCGTATTTGATGCGGCCGCGCCGCGTCGCCTCGATGTCGGGCGCGCCGATCGCGTTGGCGACCGCTTCGCGGTAGCTGCCCGAATGGGCGCTGCTGAGCCAGGCGATGGCGCGCAGCTTGCCGGGCCGGTCGAACAGCGCGTAGCGCGTTTCCAGTTCGACGAGATATTGGCCGCGCTGGAACAGCCGGGTATCGAAATTGTTCGAATCGGGTTCGGAGCCTGCGAGGAAATAGCCTGCCCGCAACGCCCAGTGCTTCTGGTTCAGCTCGACGGTCGCGCCGTAGCCCAGTCCGACCTTGTCGGCGGAGTAGTCGAACGCGCCCGGCGCCCAGATCGACCAGTTCATGAAGTCGCGTCGCGGGTCCTTCGCATAGGCGTTGTTGTCGAACACGTCGGTGACGGCGAATTTGCCGACCTGCACCGTGAGCCGGGAAATGTCGGCGGTCCGCGCAAGCTGGCCCGGGCCGGCTTCGAGGGTTTCCTGCTCGCCGCCGAGACCGATGGTCTGCCGGATGAACAGGCGCGAGGTGTTGTAATGCGGCGCGGGAAAATTGGACTTCTGGGCCTCGCCGTTGGGATAGCCGCCCGCGCCGACCGTATCGCTCACGCCGAAGCCCTGCATGAATTCGGGATTGAAATAGACTTCGCCGCCGTCCCACAGACGCGCGTTGATGAACAGGCTGCCGGTCCAGCTCGCCTTGGCCTGCGCGGAGGGGCTGAGGCTGTTCGCGCCGGAATAGCGCGCCGGAAAGGACGGATAGCCCTGGCCGATATAGGTGGTCTGGCCGTGGAGCGCCCACCGGCGCGCGCCGGACAGATCGTCGAGATCGGGAACGTTGAGTGCGTGAGGCTGGCCGAGCTTGTAGCTCAGGCCGAGCCGCAGGTCGTGGCGCTCCAGTTCCGAGGTCCATTGCGCCCCGGATGGGAGGCCGAAGCGGGTCGCTGGAAAGTGGCTGTAGAGATATTCGGCGCGTGCGGTCCAGCGCGGCCCGAGCGCATATTCCAGCCCGGCCCCGGCGGCCCAGCCGGGACGCAGGGCGACCGTTTTTTCCTGCTCGACGGCGTCTTCCCGGATCAGCCGGCTCTGGGTCCAGGCGAATCCGCCGGTAACGTAAGCGAGCCACGATCCCGCCGCATAGCCCAGCCGCCCGCGCAGCGTGCCGACGTAATCGAAGCGCTCGATGAACCGGCTGCCGGCGAGCGCCAGCAGCGCCATCCGGTCGCTGGATTCAGGCACGCCCGGGAACGACAGGTCCGCTTCGACACCGACCAGAACGCCCGATGGCAGCACGAAATTATAGCCGCCATGGAGCCCGCCGCTGGCATTGCCGAAAGTGTTGTCCGCCAGGGCGGCGCCCGCAAGTCCGGTATGGGCGGCGTTCCAGGTCGCGCCCGCGTGGATGCCGAGATAGAGCCCGCTCCAGTCCAAGCGCGGGGCGGCCTCCGGCGCGGCGGCGGCAGGCAGATCGGTCGCCCAGCCGATGGAGCAGTCCGCCGCCAGCGCGGCCGCCAGCGCCGCCAATATCATTGGACCCTTCATGCAGGCCGTTACCCGAGAAATTTGCACCGGAGGAATTTGCGAATGGTTCTTAATAGCGATGATCCCTTGGCGTCAATGTTCCGCCGCCGGACCCCATGCTGTGCCATTGTCAGATGACAGCCGTGCAACAGGGGGCGCTTCGGAAAGTCCGGTCGGCGGGGAATTTGAAGGCGGCCGGCTTACGCGTCGCGGCTGGCCAGCGAGGTGATATCGAAGCGCGCGATGTCTGCGAGCAACTCGCAGAACGCCTGAGCGCCGTGGTCGAGCAGGCGTTCGCCTTGTTCGGCGGTGGCCTGCCCCGCATTACCCACGACGCCGGCGGAATGCAAATCCTGCGCCTGCCAGGCATAGGGCGCGGGTCGGGCGATCGACAGATGGCGGTAGTCGTGGTCCGCGGCGGCGGAGCGGAAGTCGGCGGCAGCTGCCCGCCGCACATGCTGCGGCCAGGCCGCCAGCATGATCGAGGTTTCGACCGCGCCGCCAT
>JBEBWH010000135.1:0-8139 GCA_040392305.1 Bradyrhizobium sp.
CAGGTGCAGGCCTGGGCGCTCAACCGCTACTATTATCAGAGCACGATCCCGATCAAGGACGCGGTGGTGTTGTCGCGTTTTCGCGACCGCGCGACGCGGCTCGCCTGGCGTCATCGGATCGAGGATCACGACGGCAGCGCCGACAGCGAAGGCGGCATCGCCCGCTGGCTCAAGCTGACCACCGGCCTCGGCCTCGATCCGGACTATGTGCAATCCGCCGAAGGCATTCTTCCGGCGACCCGGTTCGCCGTGGATGCCTATGTACATTTCGTGCGCGACCGCACGCCGCTGGAAGCAATCGCCTCGTCGCTGACTGAACTGTTCGCGCCTCATCTTCATGAGGAGCGGATCGCGGGCATGCTGGCGCATTACGACTTCGTCAATCCGGCCATCATGACCTATTTCAGCAAGCGGCTGACGCAGGCGCCGCGCGACGCCGGTTACGCCCTCGACTATGTCAAGCAGCACGCCAGAACGCCGGCGGAACGCGAGGCGGTCTGCAACGCGCTGATCTTCAAGACCAACGTACTATGGGTCCAGCTCGACGCCCTGCACCATGCCTATGTCGATGGGCATATTCCGCCCGGAGCGTTCCGGCCCGAGGACGGCCAGCCGTGAGCGGCGCGCCGGCCCGCCGCACGCCGATCAACAACGCGAGCCGACCGCGCCTGCCACGCCACGCCAGGCTGCGCTTCGATCCGACCCGGCAGGCCTGGGTGCTGCTGGCGCCGGAGCGGGTGCTGGTCCCGGACGAGACCGCCGTCGAAATCCTCCAGCTCTGCGACGGCACACGTCGAGTTGATGACATCGTCGATCTGCTGGCGGGCAAATACGCCGCCGAGCGTGCTACCATCGCGACCGACGTGGTCGCCCTGTTGCAGGAACTGGCCGACAAGGGGCTGGTCACGGATGTGCGGGACAGCTCGTCATGACCTCTTCCCCCGTTGACACGGTGACGCCCCTGCCCGACCTCGCGGACTCTGTCTCCATGGTCGGGCGGCATCGCAACAGCGGCGCCACTTACGGCATTCCCCTTGCTGTCCTCGTGGAACTGACCCACCGCTGCCCGCTGCAATGCCCCTATTGCTCCAATCCGATCGAACTGGAGCGAGCCAGGGCCGAACTGACGACCGACGAGTGGAAGAAAGTTTTCTCTGAGCTCGCCGAGATCGGCGTGCTGCAAATTCACCTGTCGGGCGGCGAACCGACCGCGCGCCGCGATCTGGTCGAACTGGTCCAGCACGCCAACGACATCGGCCTCTATACCAATCTGATCACTTCCGCGGTGCTGCTGACCCGAGAAAAGCTGACGGCGCTGGCGGATGTGGGACTATGCCATATCCAGATTAGCTTCCAGGGCAGCGGGCCGGACGTCGCCGACCGGGTTGCCGGGCTTCGCGGCGCGCATGGCAAGAAAATCGAAATCGCCAGGCTCGCGCGCCAGCTCGCATTGCCGCTTACGGTGAATGCGGTCATCCATCGCCAGAACATCCATCAGCTTCCCGAAATCATCGCCATGGCGGTCGATCTCGACGCCGACCGGCTGGAGGTCGCGCATGTGCAGTATTACGGATGGGCGTTGAAGAACCGCGCCGCCCTGATGCCGACGCTGGCGCAGGTGGAGGAGGCGGCCCGGATCGTCGAGGAGGCCGCATCGAGGCTGAACGGCGTGCTGGTGATCGACCACGTGATCCCGGACTACTACGCCGTGCGGCCAAAAAAATGCATGGGCGGCTGGGGCAGCCAGTTCTTCAACATCTCGCCGTCCGGCAAGATTCTGCCCTGCCATGCCGCAGAAAGCATCACCGGCCTCACGTTTGAATCCGTGCGGAGCAATCACTCCATCGCCTGGATCTGGCAGAACTCCGATGCGCTCAACCGCTTCCGCGGCACCGCCTGGATGCCGGAGCCGTGCCGCAGCTGCGATTACAAGGAGATCGATTTTGGCGGGTGCCGCTGCCAGGCTTTCGCGCTGACGGGCAATGCGGCGAACACCGATCCCGCATGCACGCTGTCGCCATGGCACACGCAAGTATTTGCGACAGCGGAAGCCGAATCCATGACCGGCACATCCCGGTTCATTTACCGGAATTTTTCGGGCGGATCGCAGGAGACTGACGGCGCTCCCGACAACGTCACCTGACCGGCGAGCGCCCATGCCGCTGCAGAACCGCGTGACGCCATTCGGCGACATCGTCGCCATCCTCCAGCGCGGCACGCTGACCGGAAATCGCGGCATCATCCATGATCCGGCGACGCGCACGCTGTTGCCACGGCGCTGGACCACGCGGGCGTGGATCGCCTGCGTCTGCGAATTCAGGGGCCGACGCCGTCCGGTGATGGCGCGGCAAAGCTGGACCGAACTGTTCTTTCTCGACGAGGCGACAGCGTTCGCGGCTGGACATCGCCCCTGCTTCTATTGTCGCCGGGCCGATGCCAACCGTTTCCGCGAAGCCTGGGCGCGCGGCAACGGCAAGGCGACACCACCGCGCGCGCCGGAGATGGATGCCGTTCTCCATCGCGAGAGGCTCGACGCGGCCCGGAACAAACGCCTGCACCCCCTCCCGATGCCGATCCAAGCCCTGCCCGACGGCGCCATGCTGGCGGCCGACGAACAGAGCTATCTTGTGCTCGGCGGCAGGCTCTTGCTGTGGACAGCCGCGGGCTATCGAGCAGCGCCACATACACCGATCGGCGCACGGCTCCTGACCCCGCCATCGACCGTCAATGCTTTGGCGGCGGGATATCAGCCTCTCCTGCATCCGACCGCCAATCATCTTCCAACCGCATGATCGCCTCCGGGCATCCGCATAAAGTCTAATTGGCTGCCTCGCCAAGACGGGTAGGCCGGAGCACTTCCGGTCAAATAGGATGACAACGGAAAAAACCCGAAGGGAGGCCAATGTGAAACTTCAAACTCTTTCCACCGCCATTGCCGCATGCGCAGTGTCATTGACAGTGCCGGCGGCAGCGCAAGGCGTCAAAATCGGCATTCTCAACGATCAGTCCGGCGTCTATGCGGATTACGGCGGCAAGTCCTCGATCGAGGCGGCCAGGATAGCGATCGAGGAATTCGGCGGCGAGGTGCTCGGCCACAAGATCGAGCTGGTCGCGGCCGACCATCAGAACAAGCCCGACCTCGCCTCGACGATCGCCCGCAAGTGGTACGACACCGAGGGCGTCGATATGATCACCGAACTCACCACCTCATCGGTGGCGCTGGCGGTGCAGGAAGTCACCAAGGAAAAGAAGAAGATCGATATCGTGGTCGGCGCGGCCTCATCGGCCATCACCGGCGCAGCCTGCACGCCTTACGGATTCCATTGGGCGTTCGATACCCACGCACTGGCGGTCGGCACCGGCGGCGCAATGGTGAAGGCTGGCGGCGACACCTGGTTCTTCCTCACCGTGGACTACGCGTTCGGTCACGCGCTGGAGAAAGACACCAGCGAGATCGTCGTAGCCTCCGGCGGAAAGGTGCTCGGCACGGTGCGGACCCCGCTCAACACCTCCGACTACTCCTCCTTCCTGTTGCAGGCGCAAGGCTCGAAAGCCAAGGTGGTCGGCCTGGCCAATGCCGGCGCGGACACCATCAATTCCATCAAGCAGGCGGCGGAGTTCGGCATCGTCGCCGGTGGACAGAAACTCGCGGCGCTGCTGCTGACGGCATCGGAAGTGCATGGCCTCGGCCTCAAGGCGGCGCAAGGCACGGTGCTGACCGAGAGCTTCTACTGGGACCTCAACGACAAGACCCGCAAATTCTCCGAGGAGTTCTTCAAGCGAACCGGCCGGATGCCGAGCATGATTCAGGCCGGCACCTATTCGGCGACGCTGTCCTACCTCAAGGCCGTAAAGGCCGCCGGCACGAAGGACAGCGACGCGGTGGTCAAGAAGCTGAAGGAACTGCCGGTCAACGACTCGTTCACGCAGAACGGCAAGGTGCTGGCCAACGGCCGCATGGTCGCCGACCTCTATCTGTTCGAGGTCAAGAAGCCGGAGGAAAGCAAGCGTCCGTGGGACTACTACAAAGTCCTCGCCACCGTGCCGGGCGACACCGCCTATCCCACCGCGGACAAGAGCGGCTGCCCGCTGACGAAGTAAATTATCTCTTCCAGAGCACCGCTTCTGGCGGCCCCAGTAGCGGTGCTCTGGATTATTGTTTTGACGCGTTTTCTTAATGCGAACCGGTTTCCACTTCGCTCGAAAACGCTATGGAAAAAATAGTCCGGGCTGCTCATGGCAGTCCGGGCTTTTCTTTTCGCAAGCCGGAGAACTGCGGCCCTATTTCTTTTTCGGCCGCGCCGGCCCCTCGACCGCCGGCAGCGACTTGAGATAGGTCGCCATCGCCGCACGGTCGCCGTCACTCAGATGCGACAGGTTGCGTACTACCTGCACCATGCTGCCGCCGGTGGTGTCGCCATCGGGCGTCTCGCCGGTCTTGAGGAAATAGGCGAGATCGTCCGCACTCCAGTCGCCGATTCCCTTGGCGGTGATATTGGGAACGAACCCCTTGCCTTCCGGGTCAGGACCGCCGGCAAAGCGTTGGGCCGCAATGATGCCGCCGAGCGCATTGCGCGGGCTGTGGCACTCGGCGCAATGGCCGAGGCCGTTGACCAGATAGGCGCCGCGTTTCCACTCGGCGGACTGCGCCGCGTCAGACCTGGGCGGCTCGCCGTTCAGGAACAGCGCTTTCCAGACGCCGACATTGCGTCGGATGTTGAATGGAAACGCCAGATCATGATCGCGAACCTTGCCGGCGACCGGCTGCAGCGTCTTGAGATAGGCGAACATGTCGCGCAGGTCGCCGATGCCGGCATTCCTGTAAGAAGGATAAGGAAACGCCGGATAGTAGTGCGAGCCGTCCGGCGCGGTGCCCTCGACCATGGCGGTGACGAACTCTGCCTCACTCCAGCGCCCGATGCCGTCATTCGGATCGGGCGAGATGTTCGGCACATGAAACGTGCCGAACGGCGAGGCCAACGCCAGCCCGCCGCCGAGCAGCAGCCGGTCCCGCTGCCCCGGCGTCGCGTGACAGGACGCGCAACCGCCTGCGTTGAAGGCGACTTCGCCATTGGCGAGATCGGGCGAGCGCGGGGCCAGCGTATCGGCGGCAACCACCTGTGGCGTCGTCACCAGCCAGTAAGCGAGGCCGGCCGCTGCCGCCGCTCCGACGACGCCAAGCAACAGCCTCGACCCGCGCCGCCCCGATCGACCCGACATCGGAAGGCTCAGCTATTCTTGATCCGGTATGTTTCGTGACAGCCGGAGCAACCCCGGCTCAAGGTAGGGAACGAGGCCTTCAACTCATCAAGACTGTTGATCTTGCCTTTGTGGGCGGCGATCTCTTTGGCGAATTCGGCGATGCGCGCATCGAATCCCGCTTTGTCCTCCCAGATTTTATCGGAAGCGCTGTAATCGCCGTTACGCGGCGCGCCTTTGGTGCTTTCCGGGTAGAGCGGAGCAAGTGACCTGCCGAATGCATCGAGCTGGGTCAGCGCGGCATTCACTTCGGCCTGGTCGTAAGGCTTGCGGTCGCGGGACATCTGGCTCAGCGTGCCGAACATGCTCTTGCCGGCCGCCTTCATGGCGTCCTTGCGCTTGGCAATAACATCCTCCTGCGCCGCCGCGCCAAAACCGCCGACGACGATTCCGACCGCCAGCGTCGCCAGCGACAATCCAAGAAAACCTGTGCGATTCATCCAAGGCTCCAAAACTAAAACCGTTCTAATCACGGCAGGAAGCCGCAAAAGCTTCCCGCGCGCAAATCAACACCTTGTCAGTTGCCAGGCTGGCGCCAAGCCGCCCGTCGTCGCGGGATCACAGGCGATGCCGCCGTTCATGCTCGCGAATCGCCATCCACACCCGTTCCGGGGTCGCCGGCATATCGATGCGATCGATGCCGTATTCGCGCCAAAGTCCGTCAATGATGGCGTTGACGATCGCCGGGCATGAGCCGATCGCGCCCGCCTCGCCCGCGCCTTTCACTCCCAGCGGGTTGCCCTTGCACGGCACATTGCGTGTCTCGAAAGTGAAGGAAGGCGCATCGACCGCGCGCGGCAGCGCGTAGTCCATGAACGTGCCGGTAACGAGCTGGCCGTCCTGCGAATCGTAGACAGCATGTTCCATCAGCGCTTGCCCGATCCCCTGCACCGTGCCGCCATGCACCTGTCCCTCCAGCAGCAGGGGATTGAGCGTGTTGCCGAAATCATCGACGACGACATAGTTGACGATCCGAACCATGCCGGTGCCGGGATCGATCTCGACTTCGGCGATATGGGTGCCGTTGGGGAATGTGCCTTCGGAGGAAAACGTCTCATTGGCCTTGAGCTGGTCGGGCTTGACGTCCTTCCGTCGAGCGATCTCGGCAAACGAAATCGCGCGATCGGTGCCGCTGATGCGCACGAAACCATCGGCGACTTCAAGATCGGAGGCGCCTGCCTCCAGCGCGTCGGCGGCGATCTCCTTGAGCTGCTCGGCCAGCTTGCGCGCAGCATGCTGAACGCTGACGCCGCCGGTCGAGATGGCGCTTGAGCCGCCCGTCCCCTGCCCCGAAACAACCTTGTCGGTGTCGCCCTGCAGCACATGCACACGCTCCGGCGACAATCCGAGCTGATCCGCGATCAACTGCGCATAGGCGGTCTGATGCCCCTGCCCGCTCGACTGCGTGCCGATGGTCACGATAACGTCGCCATCGGCGTCGAGCCGGACATCGGCGCGCTCCGGTCCCATGGTGCCGCACACTTCAACATAAGTGGCAAGGCCGATGCCACGCACCAGCCCGTCCTTCTTCGCGGCCTTCGCGCGTCTGGGAAAATCCTTCCAGCCCGCGATGTCCTGCGCAGATTTAAGATGCGCGGCGAAATCACCGGAATCGTACACCTTGCCCGTGGCGGTCGTGTACGGCATCGCGCGCGGTGGAATGAAATTCTTGCGCCGTATCGCATCGGGCGAAAGACCGAGCTTGCGTGCACTGGCATCGACCAGCCGCTCCACCACATAGGCCGCTTCCGGACGCCCCGCGCCGCGATAGGCATCGACCGGCACCGTGTTGGTGAACACCGTGCGCAGGCGGCAATGAAACGCCTGAATGTCATAGACACCCGGCAACATGCCTGCACCGCCATGCGGAATGTAGGGACCGAAGGTCGAGAGATACGCCCCCATATCGCTTAGCAGATCGACATCCATGCCAAGGAATTTGCCGTCCTTGCTCAGCGCCATGCGCGCCGTGGTCACGTTGTCGCGCCCCTGGCTGTCGCCGAGAAAATGATCGGCGCGCTCCGCCACCCATTTCACCGAGCGCTTCAGCCGCCGCGCGGCGAAAGCCGCCAGCGCATATTCCCGATAGGGAAAGAGCTTCGTGCCGAAGCCGCCGCCGACGTCGGGACAGACCACCCGCATCTTCTCGGTAGGGATGTGCAGGATGGTCTCGCAGAGAATGTCGCGCAGGCGATGGCTGCCCTGGCTGCCCAGCGTGAGCGTCAGATGATCGCGTGCTGCGTCATATTCGCAGACGACGGCGCGGGTCTCCATATAGTTGGTGACGATGCGCGGATTGACGATCGAAATTTCGGCAACGGCATCGGCTTTGGCGAAGGCGGCCTCAGTGGCGGCTTTGTTGCCGATGGAGATATCGTAGAGAACATTGTCCGGAAATTGTGGCCAGACCTGCGGCGCGTTCCCGGCGACAGCGGCCTTCGCACCGACGATCGACGGTTTCGGCGACCACTCGACTTGAATGGCCTCGATCGCATCGCGCGCATGTTCGATCGTATCGGCGACCACGAAGGCGACCGCATCGCCGACATGCCTCACCTCTCCTTCAGCGAGGATGGGATAGGGCGGCGCGGTGAACGGATTGTCGGGAAGATTGAACAGGCAGGGCAGATGGCCGAGATCGGCGACATCCCGGCCTGTCAGGACGAGCGCCACGCCCGGCAATTTCGCAGCGTGCGAGACATCGACAGTGAAAGCCGCATGCGCATGCGGCGAACGCAGCACCAACGCATGCAAGGCCGCAGCGGGGAGATGGTCGGCCGTATAGCGGCCTGTGCCCCGCACGAATGCATCGTCCTCCTTGCGGCGAACACTTTCGCCCACACCGAATTTCACGACCGCCATGGGACGCCTCCGGTTCCT
>JBEBWH010000136.1:0-8126 GCA_040392305.1 Bradyrhizobium sp.
CACCGTCTTGCCGGTGCGCGGCGGCGCGACGATCAGCGCGCGCTGGCCCTTGCCGATCGGCGCCACGATATCGATGACGCGGGCAGACAGATCCTTGCGGGTCGGATCGTTCAGTTCGAGCTTGAAGCGCTCGTCCGGGAACAGCGGCGTCAGGTTGTCGAAATTGACCTTGTGCCGTGCCTTCTCCGGGTCCTCGAAATTGAGCGTGTTGACCTTCAGCAGAGCGAAATAGCGCTCGCCCTCCTTGGGGCTGCGGATCTGGCCTTCGATGGTGTCGCCGGTGCGCAGGCCGAAACGGCGGATCTGCGAGGGCGAGACGTAAATATCGTCCGGACCCGGCAGATAATTGGCGTCCGGCGAGCGCAGAAAGCCGAAGCCGTCCGGCAGCACCTCGACCACGCCCTCCCCGATAATATCGGTTTCCTTGATCGCCAGCATCTTGAGGATGGCGAACATCAGCTCCTGCTTGCGCATGGTGCTGGCGTTTTCGACCCCCAGCTCTTCCGCGAACGAGACGAGTTCCGCCGCGCTCTTGGCCTTGAGGTCCTGAAGTTTCATTTCTCCCATTTGGGATATCCTGTAGCGAGTTCTGAGAAGAGAAGATCCAGGCGGCTGTCGATGACGGCGACCGGCAGGGGGGTCAGCAGGTCTTGAGCGAGGAAGGTGCTATGAATGCGCCTTGAGCCTGATGCGAGGCCGGTCATTATTCCGGAGCACGGCCGCATCCGCCTGCATTGAGGGTGGGAATAACCGCAATATAGAAAACCAGCGAACGTTCCGCAAGGAGACTCGGCGACCTTGCGAGCACAGTTTCAACGATCGTCAGAACGGCTTGACGATCACCAGAACGACGATTCCAATCATCAGAATAGTAGGCACTTCGTTGATAATACGATAGTATTTTTGGCTGCGCGTATTCTTGTCGGCCTGGAAGTCACGCACGCGGCGCACCAGCACGCCGTGAGCCGCGCTCATCAAAAGCACGAGCACGAATTTGGCCTGGAACCAGACCGCCGTGTGCCAGCCCCCCTGCCAGACCAGCCAGAGACCGACAATCCAGGCGACAGCCATCGCCGGATTGATGATGTATTTGAGCAGCCGCCATTCCATCACCTTGAACGTCTCGGACTGCTTCGAGCCTGGCTCGGCGTCGCAGTGATAGACGAACAGGCGCGGCAGATAGAGCATGCCCGCCATCCAGGACATGACGGCGATGACATGGATAGCTTTGGCCCATTCATACATTGGAAACTCTTTGCCGATAGCGTCCCGGCCGATCCCGTACAGGGAACAGACCGGCGATCACTCCGTTATCAATCGAGCGACCCTTCGTCCAAACCATATTTTGATTCTTAAGGTTTGAGTCTTTTAGGGGCAGGGATTGTGGCCGAACAATCCGATCCCGGTGCTTTTAACGGAATATTCACATCTGGCGCGGTTGCCCCGATTTCTCCGGATTCCGTGGAGTCGGAAAAGACTCTCGTCATCTCAATCGGATGCCGGTATTGAAGCAGCCGCTATCCAGAGACAAATCCACATTCGCCGGCTATCATCGCCAAACCCGCGACGGTCCGTCCCGCAAGCGGGGGCTGTGAACAGAATTGCCGGTTATCCCGCGAGCGGATACAGGCGCGACGATCGCCAGCGTTCTCCTCCACAGCCGTCCACAGGATCTCCAGCCTCATGGCACCTGCGTCGAGCAGCTATTTTCATCTGCACATGATCTCCGATTCCACCGGCGAGACGCTGATCACGGTGGCCCGTGCTGTCGCGGCGCAATACGCCAATGTGACCGCGGTCGAGCATGTCTACCCGCTGGTGCGAAGCCAGAAGCAGCTCGATCGGGTGCTGACGGAAATCGAGGAATCGCCGGGCATCGTGCTGTTCACGCTGCTGGAGAAGGAACTCGTCGACCGGCTCGAAGCCAAGTGCAAGGACATGAACATTCCGAGCCTGTCGATCATCGGCCCGCTGATGCAATTGTTCGAAGCCTATCTCGGCGCGGCGACGACGGGTCGTGTCGGCGCCCAGCACACTCTCAATGCCGAATATTTCAAGCGCATCGATGCCCTGAATTTCACCATGATGCATGACGACGGCCAGCATGTCGAAGGCCTTGAGGATGCCGATGTGGTGCTGGTCGGCGTGTCGCGCACGTCGAAGACGCCGACATCGATCTATCTCGCCAATCGCGGCATCCGCACCGCCAATGTGCCGCTGGTGCTTGGAATCCCGATCCCGCCCCAGCTCGAGGCGATCAAGAAACCGCTGGTCGTCAGCCTGCATGCGACGCCGGAGCGTTTGATCCAGGTGCGACAGAATCGCCTTTTGTCGATCGGGACGCCCGACAATGAGGCTTATATCGACCGCGAAGTGGTGACCGACGAAGTGACTTATGCACGGCGGCTGAGCGTGCGGCACAACTGGCCGCTTCTGGATGTCACGCGGCGCTCGATCGAGGAGACCGCCGCGGCGATCATGAAACTCTATGCGGACCGGCAGCGGCAGCGGAGTCTGGCGTGATGTTGTGGCGGGGAGAACGGCCGCTGGTGCTCGCGTCGCAGAGCCGCGCGCGCGGCATGTTGCTGAGCAATGCCGGCCTGATGTTCGAGGCCATTCCCGCGGCAATCGACGAACGCGCCATTCAGAAGGCATCCGGGCTGAGCGGCCCGGCCGAAGTGGCGATGGCGCTGGCCGCCGAAAAGGCGCGGGCCGTGGCGCTGCGCTTTCCCGATCGCATCGTCGTCGGCGCCGATCAGACCCTGGCGCTGGGCGAGCGGCTGTTCGACAAGCCGGCCGACCGCGGCACCGCGCGGGCGCAACTCAAGCTGCTGGCCGGCAAGACGCATGAGCTGCATTCGGCCTTTGCCGTCGCCATCGGCGGCGACGTCGCGACCACCCAGGTCGCGGTGGCGCGAATGACGATGCGGCCACTGGATGACGGTGTTGTCGAGAGTTATCTCGACGCGGCCGGTGAGACGGTGAGGGCGAGCGTCGGAGCCTATCAGCTCGAGGGTCTGGGCGTGCATTTGTTCGAGCGGATCGAGGGCGATCATTTCACCATTCTCGGCCTGCCGCTGCTGCCGCTGCTTGCGTTCCTGCGCCAGCGTGGTCTGGTCAGCATCTGACGACGAGGGATGTCATGCGCGTGCTGGGCCTGACCGGCTCCATCGGAATGGGCAAATCGACCACGGCGAAGCTGTTCGCCGAGGAGGGGGTGCCGGTCTATGACGCGGACGCGACCGTGCACATGATCTACGAGAACGAGGCGGCGCCCGCAGTCGAAGCGGCGTTTCCCGGCACCACGCATGGTGGCCGGGTCGATCGCGAGAAACTGTCGGCGCGCGTCGTGCACGATGCCGATGCGATGAAGCAGCTCGAAGCGATCGTGCATCCGATGCTGAAGGCTCATCATCAGAAATTTCTCGACGATGCCGAACGCTCGGGCGCGCCGGTCGCCGTGGTCGATATCCCGCTGCTGTATGAAACCGGCGGCGATGCTCGCGTCGACGCCGTCGTGGTCGTCTCCACCACCGAGGACATCCAGCGCGAGCGCATCCTGTCGCGTGCGGCGATGACGCCCGAAAAGCTCGACGCCATTCTCGGCCGCCAGATGCCAGATGCGGAGAAGCGCCGCCGCGCCGACTTTATCGTGGATACCTCGCACGGGCTGGACCCGGTGCGCGCCCGCATCCGCGACATTCTGAAAGAGGTCGTTAAAATGCCGAGGCGACGGCCCTGAGTCGCGGCCGGAAGAGAAGGGAACGAAGGCAGTCCGATGCGGGAGATCGTGCTCGATACCGAAACCACCGGCCTTGATCCGCTGCGCGGCGATCGTCTGGTCGAGATCGGTTGTGTCGAGATGATCAACCATATGCCGACCGGGCAGACCTTCCACCGCTACATCAATCCCGAGCGCGACATGCCGCAGGAAGCCTTTGCGGTGCATGGCCTCTCGACCGAGTTTCTGGCGGACAAACCGCTTTTCTCCGCCATTGTCGATGAGTTCCTCGCTTTCATCGGCGACGATCCGCTCGTCATTCATAATGCGAGCTTCGACGTCGGCTTCATCAACGCCGAACTCGGCAAGCTGGCGCGGCCGCGGCTGGTGCAGGAACGGCTGGTCGATACGCTGCTGCTGGCGCGCCGCAAGCATCCCGGCGTGTCGAACCGCCTCGATGATCTGTGCTCGCGCTACGCCATCGACAATTCGCGTCGCACCAAGCACGGCGCATTGCTCGACGCCGAACTGCTGGCCGAGGTCTATATCGAGCTGATCGGAGCGCGGCAGGCGCAGCTCGGATTGACGGATATCCCGGTCGCCAGCGCGATCCGCCAGGCGGACGAGCCGCGGCGGCAACGGCCTGCGCCGCTCGCAGATCGCCTCACGGCTGAGGATATCGTGGCGCACCGGGCGTTCGTCGCCACGCTCGGCGATGCGCCGCTATGGAACGAATTTCTGCCGGACGAGCGGCAGACTGCATCGGCATGAAAAAAGGCCCGCTGCATCTATCCGCGGCGGGCCTCGTTGTTCCGTAAAGCCAAGACGGCGAGGTCCGCCTCAAATCAATTCAGCTGGGCATTAATCAGCTGGGCTTGGCTTCGGCGCGGAGCTGTTCGCCCTGCCGCTCGAGGTTCTGGCGGTACAGACCGACGAAATCGACTGGGTCGAGCATCAAGGGCGGGAAGCCGCCGTCGCGCACCGCCGAGGCGATGATCTCGCGCGCGAACGGGAACAGAAGCCGCGGGCACTCGATCATGACCAGAGGGTGCAGGTTTTCCTGCGGCACGTTCTGAACGCGGAAAATGCCGGCATAGGCCAGCTCGAAGCTGAACAGCACCTTGCCGGCGTTCTCGGCCTTGCCTTCGACCGACAGCGTGACCTCGAACTCGTTCTCGGCGATGTTCTGGGCGCCGACATTGATCTGGATATTGATCGCGGGCTGCTGTGTTTGCGGACCGAGCGAGGAGGGGGCATTCGGATTCTCGAACGACAGATCCTTGATGTACTGCGCAAGCACGTTGAGCTGCGGGACGGCTTCCTCCGGAGGTGCGCCATTGCCGTTGGTCATGAAAACTCTCCTGAGGCATTGGGCGCAGTCCTGTCTGCGCCGTGCTGAAAAATCGGGTGCCGAAAACCGTCGATTCCGCCTGGGAACCTGACTGGAGCGCCGGGCCGGAGTGGCCGGCAGGCAGGCGAGTGGCTATCACAGCGGCGACCCCGTGGACAAGAAGTGATGCCCCTGCGAGACGCAAAATTCATCGGGCGGGTGCGGCTTGGGTGGAATCGATCGAAATCCGTGGCAAAATGCCAAGCGCATCGCGGGATGCCGGTGGTATCGACGACGGCATCCAAATGCCGGTGCGCGCCAAAACGTACCATTGGCGCAGTCGGGTTTCGTGTCTACATGGTTGACCATGAGCGAAATCCGCATCTTGTTTGGGAGATGTGGTTCCGCCGGGATTTGGCCCGGCCATGACCGGAAAGCATATGAACGTGGATATTTACACCATCATCTTCCTGGCTTTGGCCGTGTTCATCTTTCTGCGCCTGCGCAATGTGCTGGGCCAGCGGACCGGGAGTGAGCGGCCATATGACCGGGTCAGCCGCGATGTCGCGCATGGTCCCAAGGACAATAACAACGTCGTTCCGCTGCCCGGCACCGTGATCGACCAGGCTCCGCTGGCGCCGGGCGACGATGTCCGCGCGCCGGCCGACCGGTGGAAGGATGTCGCTGAGCCCGGCTCGGCGCTGGCGGCCGGCCTCGATGCTGTCGCCGAGCAGGATTCCACTTTCGACGCCCAGCATTTCCTCGCAGGCGCCAAGGGCGCCTATGAGATGATCGTGCTGGCGTTTGCCAATGGCGACCGGCGGTCGCTGAAGGATCTGCTGTCGAAGGAGGTCTATGACGGCTTCGATGCGGCGATCCGTGCGCGCGAACAGGCGGGCCAGAAGACTGAGACCCGGTTCGTGTCGATCGACAAGGCCGAGTTGGCGGGGGCGGAAGTTCGCGACCGGATGGCGAATCTGACGGTCCGCTTCATTTCCCAGATGATCACGGCGACGCGCGACAAATCCGGCACCGTGGTCGAGGGCAGCCCCGACAAGGTCACCAATGTCACGGATATCTGGACCTTTGCCCGTGAGATTTCCTCGCGCGATCCGAACTGGAAACTGGTGCGGACTGAAAGCGTCGACTAGGGCGCGGACGATGTCGCGTTGGCTTGCCGCCGCCGGCTGCGTCGCGGCGGGGGTCATGACGTTGCCCGTAGTCGCTGCGGAGAAAACAGCGCCGTTCGAAATTCCGGATAGCCAGTATCTGCCGGTGGCCTGGCGCGATATCGCGGGCTGGCGCGAGGACGATCATCTGGCGGCGTTCTCGGCCTTCCGCACGAGTTGCAAAAGCATCCCGGTGCGGGTTGCCGCGCCGCCGCCCGCGAAGGCGCTTGGCGGTTCGCTGCAGACGCCGTGCCGCGCCGCCGCCGGCGCGTCGGTCCGCAACGATGCCCAGGCGCGCGGCTTCTTCGAGCATCATTTCCGTCCGGTCGCGATCTCCCGGCTCGGCGAGGACAACGGCTTCGTGACCGGCTATTTCGAGCCGATCGTCGAGGGCTCGCGCACGCGCACCGACGCCTACACCGTGCCGGTCTATCGCCGCCCGTCCAACCTGTTCGTGCGCGGATTCTCGCAAGCCTCGCCGAGCCTGCCGAACAAGGGCGAAGTATTTCGCAAGATCGGGCGCCGCAAGCTGGTGCCCTACTACGACCGCGCCGCGATCGAGGATGGCGCGATCGCCGGACGCGGACTGGAGATCGCCTGGCTCAAGAGCCAGACCGATCTGTTGTTCATCCAGATTCAGGGCTCGGCGCGCATCCGCCTTCCCGACGGCGCGACGGTGCGGATCAATTACGACTCGCACAACGGCTATCCCTATACGCCGGTCGGCCGCATCCTGATCGAGCGCAACATCATCCCGCGCGAGCAGATGTCGATGCAGCGCATCCGCGAGTGGATGGCCGCCAATCCGGCCGAGGCGGAAGAGGTGCGGCGGCAGAATCGCTCCTACGTATTCTTCCGCGAGGTGCAGCTCGGCGAGGCCGACGAACCCGTCGGCGCGCAGGGCGTGCCGTTGACGCCGGGCCGTTCGATCGCGGTCGATCGCTTCCTGCACGTCTATGGCACGCCGTTTTTCATCGCCGGCGATCTGCCGCTGGAATCGCCGCAATCGGCGACGCCGTTCCGCCGCCTGATGGTCGCGCAGGATACCGGTTCGGCGATCATCGGACCGGCGCGCGCCGACATCTATTTCGGCGCGGGCGCGGAAGCGGGCCGCGTGTCGGGACGGCTGCGCCATCCGGCGCGCTTCGTCATGCTGGTGCCGAACAGTCTCGATCCGGTTGCGCGCGGCAAAGCGATGCCGTTGCCGAAGGCGCGACCCTCGAAACGAATCGCCAAGGCGCTCGCCGCGACGGAGCGAAAGCCCGCGTCGCCGGACCGCAAAGCGAAGCCGCGGCATCAGCGACGGGCGCGATGAGACGTGCGGCGATGCTGCGATGAAACGCGAGATACCCGACGATAATCCGCCACGACGCCCGCGCCGCCATTGCGCGCTGAGCGAGGAAGAGCGCGCGCTTTGGGACACTGTCGCGCGCTCGACGAAACCGCTGCGCACGAGATCCCGCAAGACCGTGGTGGTCGCGGCGACGGAATCAAGCGCCCCGGCGGTGGTGCAGCCACCGGCGCAGACGGCCGTTAAAACGCCGGCGCTCAAGCCGCAGTCCAAGCCTTCGCCCGCGCCGCCGCTTGCCTTGCTGCAACGACGCGAGCGCTCGCGCATCGCCCGCGGCCGCAGGGAGATCGACGCGCGTCTCGACCTGCATGGCATGACGCAGGCCCGCGCGCATGGCGCGCTGCTGCGGTTTCTCGCCCGCGCGCAAGGCGAGGGCCTGACGCTGGTGCTGGTGATCACCGGCAAGGGGACGGGCAAGGGAGGCGAGGGTCGGGGGTGCTGCGCCACCAGGTGCCGGAGTGGCTGGCGCTGACTGAATTCCGCTCGCTCGTGGTCGGCTTCGAGGAGGCCCATGCCACGCATGGCGGCAGCGGTGCGCTTTATGTCCGCGTGCGG
>JBEBWH010000137.1:0-8120 GCA_040392305.1 Bradyrhizobium sp.
TCGCCCTCGGGCACCGGGTCGCCGGTGCCGGGGCGGACGATCTCGACGATCAGGTCCTCGTTGACGATGAGGCCCTCGCGCGCCGCTGACTCATAGGCGATAAAGCCGAGGTCGGCGGTGGCGTAGGCCTGATAGGCGTCGACGCCGCGCGCTTTGATCTCGGCCTGCAGTGACGGCGGAAACGCTGCCCCCGACACCAGCGCGCGCTTGATGGATGAGGCGTCGCGGCCCGTGCTGGCGGTGGCGTCGAGCAGGATCTTGAGGAAGTCCGGCGTGCCGCAATAGGCGCTCGGGCGATAGGCCTCGATCAGCTCGAACTGCTGTTCGGTGTTGCCCGGTCCGGCCGGGATCACGGCGCAGCCGAGCGCGCGCGCCGCGCCGTCGAAGATGAAGCCACCCGGCGTCAGGTGATAGCCGAAAGTGTTGAGCGCGATATCGCCGCGGCGGAAACCGGCGGCGAACAGCGCGCGTGCGCCGCGCCAGACATCATCATGCGGACCTTCCGGCTCGAAGATCGGTCCCGGCGAGGTGAACAGCCGGGCGAACGACCCGGGCGTGCCGGGGACGAGCCCGCCGAACGGCGGCGCGGCCTTGTGCAGGGCGGGCAGGTCGGATTTGCGCAGCACCGGCAGACGCGCGAGCGCGGCGCGATCGGTGACGGCGGCGAGGTCGCAACTCTTGAAGCGTTCAGCATAAGCGGGCGCGGCGGTCGCGGCGTGCAGCACTTCCGGCAGCCGCGCAAACAGGTCGGCCTCGCGCGCCTCGCGGGTGCGTGTCTCAAGGGCGTCGTAGTGATCGGTCATCGGGTGAAGTCCTGTCGTTCATACGCGACGCTTGTTGCTGCGCCCTCTCTCCTGGTGGGAGAGGGCTATGCAGGGGTTGCCAAACAGTCTCCCGGGTGAGGGGGCTTATCGTCAGATGAACCCCTCACCCGGCGCGCATCTGACGATGCTCGCCACCCGCTCCCACAAAAGGAGAGGGGAACAAGCGCTGTCCTGAGACCTACAGCCATCGCTTGCGGCGCTTGAAGCTCTTGAGGTTCTTGAAACTCTTGCGCTGGTCTCCGGCGCCGCCGAGGTAGAATTCCTTCACGTCCTCGTTGTCGCGCAACTCCTCGGTCGTGCCGTCGAGCACCACCTTGCCTTGCTCCATGATGTAGCCGTGGCTGGCGACGCCGAGCGCGGCGCGGGCATTCTGTTCGACGAGCAGGATGGTGACGCCGAGGTCGCGGTTGATGCGGGCAATGATGCCGAACACTTCTTTCACGAGCAGCGGCGAGAGGCCCATCGACGGCTCGTCCATCAGGATCATCTTGGGCCGCGCCATCAGCGCGCGTCCGATCGCCAGCATCTGCTGCTCGCCGCCGGAGAGATAGCCGGCAAGGCCGGTGCGTTCCTTCAGGCGCGGGAAATAGTCGAACACCATGTCGATATCGTCCGCCACGCCGCCGTCGCTGCGGGTGAAAGCGCCAAGCCGCAGGTTCTCCAGCGTCGTCATGTCGGCGACGATGCGGCGGCCCTCCATCACCTGGAAGATGCCGCGACGGACGATCTTGTCGGGGTCGATATCGTTCAGCCGTTCGCCGTCGAACATGATGTCACCGCGGGTGATCTCGCCCTCTTCGGTCTTGAGCAGGCCGGAGATCGCCTTCAGCGTGGTCGATTTGCCCGCGCCATTGGCGCCGAGCAGCGCGACGATCGCACCCTTGGGCACGTCGAGGCTGAGCCCGCGTAGCACCAGGATGACCTTGTCGTAGACGACTTCGATGTTGCGCACCGACAGCAGCGGAGCGGCGGCGGGGGCGGGCGTCGGACGTGCCTCGGATTGCGTGGATGGCTGCATCATGTCGGCCCTTGCCAGTTGTCGCAGTCACCTCCCCTTGGAAGGGGAGGTCGGTTTGCGAAGTAAACCGGTAGGGATCAAGAAATCCCCACTCTTGAGGGTCACCCCCACCCTGACCTCCCCTTGCAAGGGGGGGGGGACGGGTTGTGGGAGGTCAGTTACCAGCCGAGCCAGTCGGCCTTGCGCGGCAGCTCGATGGTCTTGACCTTCTCGAGCTTGATCGTGCCCTTTTTCATCAGGTCGTTGAGGTCGCCATCCGTCGCGCCCGCCACCTTGGAGCGATAAAGATCGACGGTCAGCGTGCCGCGATGATCCTTGTCGGTCCAGGTCGAGGGGTTGCAGACGCCTTCCATCCCGGCCGGCACCCAGTCCTTCTTCTGGTAGAACGCCTTCTTGACGTTCTCGCCGCTGACGCCGCCATTCTTGGCGGCCCATTCCAGCGCCTCCTTCATGTACATCGCGCTGCACACGCCGGCGATGTAGTGCACCGGACGATAGACGTTGCCCGACGCATCGGAGATCTTGGAAATCTCCAGCAGGGTCTTCATGCCCGGCGCGTTACCGCCCCACGCCACCGGCGTGCGCAGCGGAAACACCACGCCGTCGGCGGCGTCACCCGCGGCCTTGGCGGCGTTCTCATCCATGCCCCAGACGTTGCCGAGGAACTGCACATCGACGCCGGCGGTCTTGCACGCCTTGATCACCGAGATGTTCGAGGCGGCGGTATTGCCGAGATAGGCGTAGTTGGCGCCGGAGCTTTTCAGGCTGAGGCACTGCGCGCTGTAGTCGCCGGGGGTGAGCGCGAAAACGAGCGGCGGCAGCACTTCAAAGCCGAGTTCCTTGGCCAGCGCTTCGCCAGCCGCCTTGGGCGCATTGGGGTAGGGGTGATTGGCGCCCATGTGAACGAACTTTGGCTTGTCGGATTTGCCTTTGGCCTTCCAGTCTTCCGCCGCCCAGGTCAGTTCGGCGCGCAGTGCGTCCGAATAGCTCGGGCCGTAGAAGAAGTTATAGGGCGCGGCTTTGGCTTTGCCGGCGGCGCCGGTCGGATCGGTGAGCTGGCCCGCATAGGACGCCGACAGGAACGGAATCTTGTCCTGCGCGACGAAGCCGGTCAGCGCCTCGGTGTCGGCGGTGCCCCAGCCCATGATCGCGGAGACCTTGTCGGAGCCGGTCCATTTCTTGTACTGGGCGATCGCGCGCGGCACCTGATAGCCGTAGTCGACGGTGTCGATATCGACCTTGGTGCCGTTGATGCCGCCGTTCTTGTTGATCCAGGCGAAGGTGTCGGCGACGGCCTGGCCGTAGGGCGTGCCGACGTCGGACGTGCCGCCGGAATAGTCGGCGAGGTGGCCGATCTTGATCGCCGATTGCGCCAGCGCGCTGCCGGTGCCGACGACAAGCGCCAGCGCAGCAGTGCCAAGCAGGGTTTTCATGGTCATGGGGTCTTCCTCCTGTTGCGTCTTGAGGTCGGTCCTTATCGTTGCGTCCCGTTCGGACCTCAGTGCGAGAACGGGTAGAACTTCCAGTAGGCCTTGATCTGGTGCCAGCGGTGCGCGAGCCCGTCCGGCTCGAACACCAGGAACGCGATGATGATGGCGCCGATGGCGATCTCGCGCAGGAAGGTGATGTTGTTCTTCAGCCCCAGCGTCTGATCGATCAGGCCGCCGCGTAGCGCGGCGCTCAGCCATTCCATTGCCTCCGGCAAGAGCACGACGAACGCGGTGCCCATCAGTGTGCCCATGATCGAGCCGAGGCCGCCGATGATGACCATGGCGAGGAACAGCACCGAGCGCTCGATGCCGAACCCTTCGTAGGACACCACAAGCTGGTAATGCGCATAGAGCGCGCCGCCGATGCCGGCGAAGAAGGCCGCCAGCCCGAACGACAGCGTGCGGTAATAGGTCAGGTTGATGCCCATGATCTCGGCGGAGAGATAATGGTCGCGCACGGCGATCAGGGCGCGGCCGTCGCGCGAGCGCATCAGGTTGGTGACGAGCACGAACGAGATCACGACATAGGCGAGCACGACATAGAAATACTGGTGGTCGCCGCGCAGCACGTAGCCGAAGATCGAGAACGGCTCGGCCGAGGCCGGCACCGAGCCGCCGGAGAACCATTCGGCGCGGGCGAAGAAGTCGAGCAGGATGTATTGCGCCGCGAGCGTGGCGATGGCGAGATAGAGCCCTTTCAGGCGCGCCGCCGGCAGGCCGAAGATCAGCCCGACGAGTGCCGTGCCGACGCCTGCGAGCGGAATGGCGAAGAAGGTCGGTACGGACAGCTTCGACGTCAGGTAGGCGGACAGGAATGCGCCAAACAGGAAGAACGCGGCGTGGCCGATCGAGATCTGTCCGGTGAAGCCGAGCAGGATGTTGAGGCCGAGCGCCGCGATGCCGTAGATGCCGATGGCGATCAGCATGCTCATCCAGTAGTCGTTGAGGACGAGCGGCGCGCAGGCGGCGAGCGTGATGCCGGCGATGGCGAAGTTGCGGCTCGTCACGGTCGGGAAGATGGTGGTGTCGACCGCATAGGAGGTGCGGAAGTCACCGGCGGGGATGAGCGAACTGGCCATGTGCTTAAGCCCCGCCTCGGTTGCCGTTTGTCATATGGGTGCGCATTCGGGTTGCGATAGGATCGGTTGCGGCGGCTGGTGCGACGATGATCATGCTTACACCCGCTCGATGTCTTTGGTGCCGAACAGCCCGTAGGGCTTGATCATCAGGATGATGATCAGAACATAGAACGGCGCCACCTCGTAGAGGTTGCCCCAGTGCAGATACTCGCCGTCGATGAACTGCGCGAAGTTCTCCAGTAGCCCGATGATGATGCCGCCGAGCACGGCGCCGCCGATGGAATCGAGGCCGCCGAGGATGACGGCGGGAAACACCTTGATGCCGTAGATCGACAGGCCGGACGACACGCCGTTCACCACGGCGACGACGACGCCGGCCACCGCCGACACGGTCGCGGAAATCGCCCATGACATCGCAAACACGCTTTTCACCGAGATGCCGAGCGACTGCGCCACCTGCTGGTTGAACGCGGTCGCGCGCATGGCGAGGCCGTGCTTGGAGGCCTGGAAGAACCACGCCATGCCGGCGATCATCGCCACCGACACGACGAGGCTCATGACATAGACGGTCTGGATCTGCAGCCCGAGAATGCTCATGGAGTCGCTGGCGAACACTTGCGGAAAGGGCTGCGGGTTGACGCCGAAAATCCACTTCATCGCCGCCTGCAGCACGGTGGACAGTGCGATCGTCACCATGATGACGGAGATGATCGGCTCGCCGATCATCGGGCGCAGGAAGACGAGCTGGACCAGAATGCCGAACACGAACATGAAGACCATCGTGATCGGCATCGCGAAATAGAACGGAACCTGATACTTGACCATCAGCGCCCAGCACACCCACGCGCCGACGAGCAGCAACTCGCCCTGCGCGAAGTTGACGACCTGGGTGGCTTTGTAGATCAGCACGAACGACATCGCGACGACACCGTAGAGCGTGCCGACCACGAGGCCATTGACCAGAAGCTGGATGAGAAGCTGGGTGTTCATGGCCTCACCAAGGATGCGGAGTGTGACCCTCTCCCCTCGTGGGAGAGGGTGCCTTCACGAAGTGAAGGCGGGTGAGGGGGGCTGGCGCGGAGTTCGTAGCCCCCTCACCCGTCGTTGTGTTCGGCCGGCGTCGGACTGGCCCTCTCCCACGAGGGGAGAGGGCGCATTCGCGAGCGCCCATAGGTAGAGATGGGTGCGTCGGCGCCCTCATTCCGCGGCCTCCGCGATTGTCGCGCCAAGGCCGAGATCGACGACCTTGAGCGTCGTGCGGATGCGCTGCGTCGTGCCGTCCTGAAAGCGGATCGTGGTGTCGATGTCGATCGAGGGTGCGCCGCCGTAGACGGCGTCGATGATCGTGGCATATTTCTCGTTGATGACGCTGCGGCGCACTTTTCGCGTCCGCGTCAGTTCGCCGTCGTCGGCGTCGAGCTCCTTATAGAGCAGCAGGAACTTGGAGATGCGCTGCGCCGGCGGCAGCGTCGCGTTGACCGTCTCGACCTCCTTGTGCAGCAGGTCGTAGACCTCGGGCCGCGCGGCCAGATCGGAATAGGTGGTGAAGGCGATGCGATTGCGCTCCGCCCATTTCGACACGATCGAAAAGCGGATGCAGATCATTGCCGCGAGGTAGTCGCGTCCGGCGCCGAGCACGACGGCCTCGGCGACGAAGGGCGAGAACTTCAGCTTGTTCTCGACATACATCGGGGAAAACCGATGGCCCTGCGCGGTTTCCGCGAGATCCTGGATGCGGTCGATCACGACCAGTTCGCGGTTCGCGTTGAAATAGCCGGCGTCGCCCGAATGCATCCAGCCGTCGCGCATGTCGGCTTTCGAGGCCTCCGGATTTTTGTAGTAGCCGAGGAACATGTTGGGATGGCGCACCAGGATCTCGCCGACGCCGTTGGCGTCGGGCCGTTCGATGCGGATTTCGATGTCGTCGGCCATCGGCACGCCGGTGGTGTCGGGATCGACATGCTCCGGCTTGTGCAGCGTGTAGGCGCCGAGCAGCTCGGTCTGGCCGTACAGCGTGCGCAGCGGCACGCCCATGGCGCGGAAGAACTTGAAGGTGTCGGGGCCGAGCGCGGCGCCGCCGGTCGCCGCCGACCGCAGCCGCGTGAAGCCGAGCCGGTCGCGCAGCGCGCGGAACAGCAGCATGTCGGCTACGCCGGAGCGCTTGCCGGTTTCCAGCGCCGCAAGGCCGGTCTTCATGCCGAGGTCGTAGAGCTTCTGCTTCAGGACGGTGGCGTCCATCACGCGGGCGCGCACGTCGGCGGCGAGCGCCTCCCAGATGCGTGGCGCGAACAGCACGAAGGTCGGCGCGATTTCGCGGAAGTCGTTCATCATCGTCTCGGGCTCTTCGACGAAGTTGACCTTCATCCGCGACAACAGCCCCATGCCGAGCGCGTAGATCTGCTCCATGATCCACGGCAGCGGCAGCACCGAGACGTATTCGTCCTCCGGCCCCTTGGGGTCGAAGGCGAGATAGGTCGCGCAGTGGCGCAGGATCGCGCCGGCCGACAGCATCGCGAGCTTCGGGTTGGAGGTCGTGCCCGAGGTCGTGCACAGCACCGCCACGGCATCGCTGTTGGTGGCGTCCACCAGCCGGTCGTAGAGGTCCGGCTCGCGGCTGGCGCGGGCGCGGCCCATCTCGGCCAGCTTCTCCGCGGTCATCAGCCGCGGGTCATCGTATTTGCGCATGCCGCGCGGGTCGGAATAGACGATGTGGCGAACATGCGGGATGCGCTCGCCAAGGCCCAGCAGCTTGTCCACCTGCTCCTCGTCCTCGGTGAACACCACCTTGGCCTCGCCGTAGGTGAGGAGATAGGCGACCTCGTCGTCGAGCGCGTCGCGGTACATGCCCAGACTCATCGCGCCGATCGCATGGGCCGCGATTTCCGCCGCGACCCAGTCGGGGCGGTTGTCGCCGATGATGCCGACGACATCGTCCTTGCCGATGCCGAGCTCGACCAGGCCGAGCGCGAAATCGCGGGTGCGCGCGTGGTAGTCGGCCCAGGTGAACAGCCGCCACAGGCCGAGATCCTTCTCGCGCAACGCGACCTCGCCGCCATGCTCGCGGGCGTTGAGCCGCAGCATTTTCGGGAAGGTCAGCGCCTGCGCGGCGCGGGCGTGGTAGTCGAAGGCAGGCGTCTGGGTCATGCGCTGGCCTCCATCGCGGGGGGCAGGTCGTCGGGGTCGCTCAGGGCTTCGTCTTCCTCGCCGAGATAGGCGCGCTTGACGTGCGGATCGGCCAGCACCGCGGCCGGGTCGCCCTCGGCGATCTTCTTGCCGAAATCGAGCACCACGACGCGGTGGGAGATGTCCATCACGACGCCCATGTCGTGTTCGATCATCACCACGGTCATGCCGTACTCTTCGTTAAGATCGACGATGTAGCGCGCCATGTCCTCCTTTTCTTCGAAGTTCATGCCGGCCATCGGCTCGTCGAGCAGGATCAGCTTCGGCTCCAACGCCATCGCGCGCGCGAGTTCGACGCGCTTGCGCAGGCCGTAGGAGAGGGTTCCGGCGGTCGCTTTGCGCACCGGCTGAAGGTCGAGGAAGTCGATGATCTCCTCGACCTTGCGGCGATGCGCCAGCTCTTCCTTGCGCGCGCCGGTCAGCCAGTACAGCGAGCCGGTGAAGAAGTTGTTTTTCAACAGGTGGTGGCGGCCGACCATGATGTTGTCGAGCACGCTCATGTGGTGGAACAGCGCGAGGTTCTGGA
>JBEBWH010000138.1:0-8114 GCA_040392305.1 Bradyrhizobium sp.
GGGCGCGGCAATTCGCGCTCGGTGCCGATGGGCGCGGTGGTCGAGCAGGTGCGCCGCCTTGTCGCCGGCGGTCATGCCGAGATCGTGCTGACCGGCGTCGATCTGACGAGTTTCGGCGCCGACCTGCCGGGCGCTCCGTCGCTGGGTCGGCTTGCGAAGCAGATCCTCAAACACGTGCCGGAGTTGCGCCGGTTGCGGCTGTCATCGATCGATTCCATTGAGGTCGATCGCGATCTGCTCGACGTCATCGCCGAGGACGAGCGGCTGATGCCGCATCTGCACCTGTCGTTGCAGGCGGGCGATGATCTCATTCTCAAGCGCATGAAGCGGCGGCATCTGCGCAACGACGCCATTGCGTTCTGCGCGCAGGTCAGGCGGTTGCGGCCCGACGTGGTGTTCGGCGCGGACATCATCGCCGGATTTCCGACCGAGACCGAGGAGATGTTCGCCCGCTCGCTCGACCTCGTTGACGAATGCGATCTGACGCTGCTGCACGTCTTTCCCTATTCGCCGCGACCGGGCACGCCTGCGGCCCGGATGCCGCCGGTCGCCGGGCCGGTCATTCGCGATCGCGCGCGCCGTCTGCGCGAGGCTGGCGAGGCGGCGCTGCGGCGGCGGCTTTTGCGCGAGGTGGGCTTGCGGCGCAGCGTGCTGATCGAGAGCGCCCGGCAAGGCCGCACCGAGCATTTCCTGCCGGTCGCGGTGTCAGGCCTCGCCGCCGGAACGGTCGCTCCCCTGACCATCGCCGGACAGGACGGCCTGCGCCTCGTCGCCTGAGGCCGCCTCGTCGCGCCAGCCGCAGGCCATGAGCCGCTCCCGCATATGTGGGGGAACCGGGGCAACCACATGCACTGGCGGCTTGTTGCGCGACAGCGGGATCGAGATTTCGCGCGCATGCAGATGCAGCGACGGCTCGCCGAAGCGCGGCCCGTTGCCATAGATGTTGTCGCCGACGATCGGCCAGCCCATCGCCGCGCAATGCACGCGCAACTGATGGGTGCGCCCGGTGAGCGGTTCCAGCTCCAGCCAGCTCAGCCCGTCGCCGCGCCCCATGACGCGCCAGCGGGTCGATGACGGTGCGCCGTCGGGATCGGGCTTCTGCCACCAGCCGCGTTCGGCGTTGAGGCGGCCGAGAGGAATATCGATGGTTCCGCCGTCCTGCTCGGGAACCCCTTCCACCACGGCCCAGTAGGTCTTCCCGATTTTGCCATGCTTGAACAGTAGTCCGAGCGTCGCCGTCGCCTTGCGATGGCGGCCGAGCACGAGGCAGCCGGAGGTGTCGCGGTCGAGCCTGTGCGCCAGCACCGGCGGGCGCGGCAGGCCATAGCGCAGGGCGTCGAACGAGGCTTCGAGGTTGGGGCCGCCTTTCGGGCCGCGATGGACGGCGATGCCGGGCGGTTTGTCGATCACCAGCATCAGGCCGTCGCGATGCAGCACGCGGGCGAGCATGTCTTCGGCGGTCGGCTGCGGCGTATCCATGGCGAGGAGCGGCTTTCGTTTGCGCGGCGAAACCGCTAACACACTGCGAGCATGAACGACAGCACGACGGAACAACCCAAGCAGAGCTGGTGGCGGCGGCTTTCCAGCGGATTGAAGCGCACATCGGCCTCGCTCGGCACGGCGGTCGCCGATCTCGTGGTCAAGCGCAAGCTCGACCGCGCGATGCTCGATGATATTGAGGATGTGCTGTTGCGCGCCGACCTCGGCACGGACGTCGCGGTTCGTATCGCCGACGCGATCGGCGATGGCCGTTACGACAAGGCGATCTCCTCCGATGAGGTGAAGGCGGTCGTCGCCGCGGAGGTCGAGAAGGTGCTGGCGCCGGTGGCGCAGCCGCTGGTCATTGACGCGGCGAAGAAGCCCTTCGTGATCCTGATGATCGGCGTGAACGGCTCCGGCAAGACCACCACCATCGGCAAGCTGGCGGCGCGGTTCTCCGCCGAAGGCCGCAAGGTGATGCTGGCGGCGGGCGATACGTTCCGCGCCGCCGCCATCGAGCAGCTCAAGGTCTGGGGCGAGCGTACCGGTAGCCCGGTGATCGCCCGCACGCAAGGGTCGGACGCCGCCGGGCTGGTGTTCGAGGCGATGGATGCCGCGAAGGCGGGCGGTGCCGACGTGCTGCTGATCGATACCGCCGGACGCTTGCAGAACCGCGCCGAACTGATGGACGAACTGCACAAGGTGGTGCGCGTGATCAGGAAGATCGACGCCGGCGCGCCGCATGCGGTGCTCCTGGTGCTCGACGCCACCGTCGGCCAGAACGCGCTGTCGCAGGTCGAGGCCTTCAGCAAGACGGCGGGCGTCACCGGCCTTGTCATGACCAAGCTCGACGGCACCGCGCGCGGCGGCATTCTCGTCGCGCTTGCCGACAAGCACCGGCTGCCGGTTCACTTTATCGGCGTGGGCGAGGGCGTTGACGATCTTTCGCCCTTCGCCGCGCGTGACTTCGCCCGCGCCATCGCAGGAATTGAGCCATCATGAACAAAGCCGCGCCGCATCCGCTGTTCAAGCTCGCCACCGAGCTCGGGCCGCTGGTGATCTTCTTTCTCGCCAATGCGAAGTTCGATCTGTTCGTCGCGACCGCGGCCTTCATGGTCGCGGTGGTCGCCGCGATCGGTGCCTCTTATGTGGTGACACGGCACATTCCGATCATGGCGTTGGTCACGGCCGTCGTGGTGATCGTGTTCGGCGCGCTGACGCTCTATCTGCACGACGAAACCTTCATCAAGATGAAGCCGACGATCATCTATGCGCTGTTCGCGCTGGTGCTCGGCGGCGGACTTGCGTTCGGCAAATCGTTCATCGCCATCCTGTTCGACCAGATGTTCAACCTGACGGCGGAAGGCTGGCGCAAGCTGACATTGCGCTGGGCCTTGTTCTTTGTCGCGATGGCTGTGCTCAACGAGATCGTCTGGCGCACGCAGAGCACCGATTTCTGGGTCGCGTTCAAGCTGTTCGGCTTCGTGCCGCTCACCATGGTCTTCGCGATGGCGCAGATGCCGTTGATTTCGCGCCACGGCCGCGAGCCGGCGACGGCGGAGGCGAGCGACGCGACGCGCGGCGATCTCGGCAAGCCATGAAAAATCCCGGCCCTCAAGGAGAGAGCCGGGAGGATTGATGAGAACCAAAGGGCCGGGGTCAGCTTTTCTGTTTGGCGATGATCTTGTCCTTGATCCCGTCATAGGTCTTCTGCGGCAGCACCTTCTTGTGGACGAGGTCGTCTTTGCCCTTGTAAGGACGGTTCTTGATGATCGCCGCCGAATAGGCCTTGCCGACCCCCGGCAGCGCATCGAGCTGTTCGGCGGTCGCCGAATTGATGTCGAGCAGCTCCTGCTTCGCGGCCGGAGCCATCTTCGAGGCCGGCGCCATTTTCGAGTCGGACGGCTTGGGCGCTGGCGCCATCTTTGACGGCGGCGCCATCTGGCCACCCGGTGCGGGCTGCGTCGATTGCGCCATCGAGGGCGAGGCCGCGAGCAGGCCGAGTGCAAAGATGGACGCGGTCAGGGAAGCAAGCTTGGCGTAACGCATGGAATGTCCCTCCAAAGGACCATGGTGAAGGGCCATAGGCTATCGCTGCATTCATGGCGACGCCATGGCCGCGACATGAACGGCGGATAAACGCGAAAGGTTTTTTTCGGGTGTAGCCGCGTGCTCAGGAGCCGGCGTTGCGCGCTTTCGCGATGGCCGGCTTGAGCACCGTCTCGATATTGTACGCGGTGACGCCGCCCACCAGCTTGGCGACGATGGCGCCGTCGCGGCCGACAACGAAGGTCTCCGGCACGCCGTAGACGCCCCATTCGATCGCCGCGCGGCCATTGGCGTCGACGCCGACGATGGTGAAGGGGTTGCCGTGGCGGCCGAGAAAACGTCGGGCGTTGTCGGCGGAGTCCTTGTAGTTGATGCCGACCATCTGCAGATCCCTGTCGGTGCTGAGCTGCATTAGGAGCGGCGCTTCGGCGTGACAGGGCACGCACCACGAGGCCCACACATTGACGAGGCTGACCTTGCCCTTGAACGCCGCCGGATCGAGACCGGGCACCAGCGCGCCCCCGCGGGCCAGGCCCGCCAGCGGCGGCAGCAGCGTTTGCGGCGCGGGCCGTCCGATCAGCGCGGAGGGGATGCGCGAGGGGTCTCCGGAGCCTAGGCGAAACCAGAACAGCGCCGCGAGCACCGCGAACACGACGAGCGGCAGCGCCACCCAGAGCGAGCGATATCTTGCCGGCGACGAGGATTCTGACGGGATGTCCTGGCTCATGACGTCGCGGTTTTGCCACGCGCGGAGCGGCGCGTCACGCCGCTCGCTTCCAGTTCACGCAATGTTGCGGTCTGCCGCCGGTAGTCGAGCGCGACCCAGAGGATGAGCGCCGCCACCACGCCGCCGACGATCGCATAGGAGCCGACGATGAAGCCGGTATAGGGGCCGAACATCATGCCGCCTCCCGGCTCGCCTGCATCATCCGCAAGGTGCGGATGCGCCGCCGCAGGATTTCGTTGCGCATCGCGGCCAGATGCAGCGTGACGAACAAAAGCGAGAACGCCGCCGCCATGACGAGCAGCGGGATGAGGAAGGACTTGTCGAGCGCCGGGCCGGCCGCGCGCAGCACGGAGGCGGGCTGGTGGAGCGTATTCCACCAGTCGACCGAGAATTTGATGATCGGCAGGTTGATGGCGCCGACCAGCGTCAGCACCGCCGCCGCGCGGGCGGCGCGCGCAGGGTCTTCCACCGAACGCCATAGCGCGATCAGGCCGAGATACATCAGGAACAGGATCAGCACCGAGGTCATGCGCGCGTCCCATTCCCAATAGGTGCCCCACATCGGCCGGCCCCACAGCGAGCCGGTGACGAGCGCGAGAAACGTGAACGCTGCGCCGATCGGCGCGGCCGCCTGCGCCGACACGTCGGCCAGCGGATGCCGCCACACCAGCGTTCCCAGCGCCGACAGGCTCATCACGCCCCAGACGAACATCGAAAGCCATGCATTGGGCACGTGGATGAACATGATCTTGACGGTCGCGCCCTGCTGGTAGTCGTCGGGCGCGGCGAAGGATTGCTGCAGGCCGATCGCGAGCATCAGCGCGGTCGCGGCGGCGAGCCATGGCAGCACGCGCTCGACGAGCCTGAGGAAGCGGGTGGGATTGGCAAGGTCGATGACGGCCATGGTGATCCTGGAACGGACGGGTGTGGTCACGAAAGCGCGCGACGGACGCTGCGGATTGATCGGTGCCGCCGCCCCATTGTCAATCCATCCGTTGCCGCAGGCATGCGGCCGCGGCGAATGGCCCGATCACGAAGCTCGCCAGCGACAGCGCGCACAGAATTGTGAACGGCGTGCCGAACGAAAGCGGCCCGGTGATGGCGGCCTGCGAGGCGGAGACGCCGAAAATCAGCACCGGGATCGATAGCGGCACCACCACCACGGCGAGCAGCAGCCCGCCGCGATGCAGCGTCACGGCGAGCGCCGCGCCGATCATGCCGGTGAATGTCAGCGCCGGGGTTCCCGCGAGCAGGGTCAGCGCCACCGCAGACGTCGCCGCGACGTCGAGATTGAGCAGCAGGCCGAGCGCGGGCGTGATGGCGATCAGCGGGAGTCCTGCCGCGATCCAGTGCGCGACGGCCTTGGTGGCGCAGGTCAGTTCCAGCGGCGTGCGGCTCATCAGCAATAGGTCGAGCGAGCCGTCCTCGCTGTCGGCGAGAAACAGCCGGTCGAGCGTCAGAAGGCTCGCCAGCATGGCGCCGATCCACAGAATCGCCGGGCCGAGCCGTGTGAGCAATGCGAGGTCCGGCCCGAGCGCGAACGGCATCAGCACCACCACGGTCAGAAAGAACAGCATGCCGACCAGCGCGCCGCCGCCGACACGCAGCGCAATCCTGATCTCCCGTGCGAGCAGGGCGGCGAGCGGGCTCATGCGCGCGCCTCGGTGATCGCGGGTCCGTTGCCGATCTGAAGCCGGCCGGTGGGAATGCCGAGCGGCCCGTGGGTCGCGGCGACGATCAGGCCGCCGCCCCGGAGGTGTTCGGCCATCAGCGCCGCGAAGGCGGCCTGACCGGCGGCGTCGAGCGCGGAGGTCGGCTCATCCAGCAGCCATAGCGGCCGGCGCAGCACCAGAAGACGCGCGATCGAAAGTCGCCGCCGCTGTCCTGCCGAGAGATAGGCCGCCGGCAGATGAGCGATGTGGTCGAGCCCGATGGCCGCCAATGCAGTGGCCGGGTCGTCCCGGGTTCCGCCGGGAAAATCCTTGAAGAACAACAGATTCTCCATCACCGTCAGCGATGGCTTCACGGCGTCGCGGTGGCCCAGATAGTGCGCCTGTTCGGCGATCGGGGTGTCGTCCATGCCGCCGTCCAGCGTGATGAAGCCGCCGGCCGCCGGCAGAAGTCCCGCCAGCATGCGCAGCAGCGATGTCTTGCCGGCGCCGTTGCGTCCCACCACGGCCAGCGCCTCGCCGGCTTCGACCTCGAAATCGAGGTCGGCGAAAACCTCCCGCCCGCCACGCAGGCAGCGCAGTGCGCATCCGGCCAATCGCAGTCTCGTCGTCGTCATGACTCCGGCATCGCTGATACGGCCCGAACGGGCCGGAAACGAAGATTCGCGCCCCTGCCTACCGCAGGCTGCGCCCCGGCACCATTGTCGTGTGGCGGTGCGACTGGAAACATTCTATAGACTGCGGCCTGACGCAGCACGCCGGATCCCCCGCAAATCCATCGCAATCACGCCGGTGGTGCAGCCATACCCCTTCCGGGGGCCGTTTGTACTCGAACCGGGACCGCTTCAGATGACCTCAATCGATAGCTTCAAATGCCGCAAGACTCTCAAGGTTGGAGGCAAGACCTACGTCTATTACAGCCTGCCGACCGCGGAGAAGAACGGACTCAAGGGTATTTCGCGGCTGCCCTATTCGATGAAGGTGCTTCTGGAGAATCTGCTGCGCAACGAAGACGACCGCACCGTCAAGAAAGCCGATATCCAGGCGATCGCGAAATGGGCCAGAAAGCGGGCGCTCGAGCATGAAATCGCCTTCCGCCCGGCGCGCGTGCTGATGCAGGACTTCACCGGCGTGCCGGCGGTGGTCGATCTCGCCGCGATGCGCAACGCCATGCAGTCGCTCGGCGGCGATCCGGAAAAGATCAATCCGCTGGTGCCGGTCGATCTCGTCATCGACCACTCGGTGATCGTGAACTTCTTCGGCAGCAACACCGCGTTCGCCAAGAACGTCAGCGAGGAATACAAGCAGAACAAGGAGCGCTACGAGTTCCTGAAATGGGGCCAGGGCGCGTTCTCGAACTTCTCCGTGGTGCCGCCGGGCACCGGCATCTGCCATCAGGTCAATCTCGAATACCTTGCGCAGACGGTCTGGACCCGCAAGCAGAAGATGACCATCGGCCGCAAGACCGGCACCTTCGAGGTCGCCTATCCCGACACGCTGGTCGGCACTGATTCGCACACCACCATGGTCAACGGCCTTGCCGTGCTGGGCTGGGGCGTCGGCGGCATCGAGGCGGAAGCCGCGATGCTCGGCCAGCCGCTGTCGATGCTGCTGCCGGAAGTGGTCGGCTTCAAGCTCAAGGGCAAGCTCAAGGACGGCGTGACCGCCACCGATCTGGTGCTGACCGTGACGCAGATGCTGCGCAAGCTCGGCGTGGTCGGCAAGTTCGTCGAGTTTTACGGTCCGGGCCTCGACTATCTCTCCGTGGCCGACAAGGCGACGATCGCCAACATGGCGCCGGAATATGGTGCGACCTGCGGCTTCTTCCCGGTCGATGCGTCGACCATCGATTATCTCAAGACCACCGGCCGCAAGAGCGCGCGGGTCGATCTCGTCACCAAATACGCCAAGGCCCAGGGCCTCTATCGCACGGCGGCCTCGCCCGATCCGGTCTTCACCGAGAAGCTGGTGCTCGATCTGGCCGATGTCGTGCCGTCGATGGCCGGCCCCAAGCGGCCGGAGGGACGTGCGGCGCTGGAAACCATTCCGGCCGGCTTCACCGCGGCGATGGATACCGAATACAAGAAGCTCGATGATCTCGACAGCCGCTACGCCGTCGACGGCCGCAAGCACGATCTCGGCCATGGCGACGTCGTCATCGCCGCCATCACCTCCTGCACCAACACCTC